>NZ_JBMDIO010000025.1:0-76259 GCF_057808725.1 Novosphingobium sp. FG90 | reverse complement strand
ATTCTATCTCTTCAACGTGCGCTACCTGCATATGCGCTCGCTGACGCTGCGCGGCGCTCTTGGCACACCAGCGGTGCTGACGGCGGTTGGGGCAGTGATAGTGGCACAATTCGCCTTCACGTATTTGCCTGTCATGCACGCGGTGTTCGATACACGCGCGGTAGCGCTGGTCGATGGGCTTATCATCGTCGCGTTGGGAGCACTGCTTTTCGTGGTGCTTGAAGCGGAGAAGTGGGTGATGACCCGAGCGGGCTGGTTCGAGGAACTCCGTTCGTGATCGCCGATACCACAGGACTTGAGCAATGATAGCACCGATCGTCGTAGCTACCGACCTGACAGCCCGCAGCGACCGTCCATTCGATCGCGCCGTTATGCTGGCTGAACAACGGGGCTCCCGCCTTGTCATCGTTCATGCGCTGGAGGATGGGCACGGCATGGACGACCGACAACGTACCCTTCGTGCGCGTCACCTGCTCGATCAGATGGTCGAAGACCTTGCAGTGCCGTTCGATGTGGTCGTTGCATCGGGCGCCGCGCCGCGGGTCGTGGCCGAGGTGGCGGCCTCGCGCGGGGCGGCGCTCATCGTTGTCGGTGCCGCACGCTACAACCATGTTTCGGACTTCTTTCTGGGCACGGCCGTCGATTATCTTGTCAGAAAGGCGTCGATGCCGGTGCTGGTCGTGAAAGAAAGACCTCGATCGGAATACGACGGCATCGTCGTGGGAACTGATTTCTCGGAACGTTCTGCGCAGGCACTGGTGACGGCCGCCCAACTTTTCCATGCGCCTGTCACGCTCGTGAATGCATTCGGTCGGCCTTTTCCCAAGCGATTGGGCGAGGACACCGCTCTCGAACTTGGTGAGGCCTGGTCGCGTGACGAGATGAAGCGTTTTCTGGCCCTTCCGGAACTGGCCCCCTGGCTCGAAACCATCAAGTACCATAGTGTCGAGAGTGATCCGGCAATTGCCATCGAACGGTTCGCCCAGCTCTATCGGAGTGCTGTCGCGGTCGTTGGATCGCACGGTTGGGGGAGCATCGCACACGCTTTGCTGGGAAGCCGAACATCGGATTTGTTGACGGCTATCCCGCAGGATACCTTAATTGTGCGCGATGGGCTTGCGGCGTAAAGAGTTGCCGCAAGCAGCGATGTCCGTCGGCTTTTCTGTCACATGGGTAGCGACATGGACGCTCGAACGAGATCCGGCACTGAGCGCAGGCCCATCTTGCGCATCAGGCTGGAGCGGTGGAGCTTCACGGTGATCTCGCTGATCGCCAGCTCCCAGGCGATCTGCTTGTTCATCAGCCCCCGCACGACGCCCTCCATCACTTGCCGCTCACGCGGGGTGAGGGTGTCGAAACGCTGGGCGACGGCGCGGCGGCGCTGGACGGCCGAGCGACGCTCGGCGTCGATTTCCAGCGCGTGCTCGATGGCGCCCAGCAGGTCGCCTTCGTCGTAGGGGCGGGGCAGGAAGTCCACCGCACCGGCCTTGATCGCGCGCACCGACAGCGGCACGTCGGCGTCGTCGGTGACGAAGATGACGGGAATCGGCTCGCCCCGGCGCTTGAGGCGATCGATCAGTTCCAGGCCGTCGATGGTGGGCATGCGCACGTCCGCGACGATGCAGCATGGCGCCTCGGGCAGGGCGGCGTCGAGCAGCGCGCCGGCCCAGGCGAAGGTCTCGGCGACATAGCCTTCGTCGCGCAGCAGGGTGCGCAGCTGCGAGCGGGCCTCTCCGTCGGTATCGACGATCAGAACCTTGCCCCGGCATGCGCTGTCGTCGGTGGGATTGCGCGTCGGCTCGCTGGTGGGATGGATCATTGCATTACTCCTGCTGGCGCCGCCGGAAATGATCCAAAGTGCACACAACGGGCAATCCCCTCTTTCGGGGGGCTTTCCTCGGCAGGGGCGGCGGGGCTACACGCAGGCCATGGCAGACAGCGATTTTCAGGCCCCCATCCGCATCGCCGTGGTCGACGACCACCCGCTGCTGCGCGACGGCATCGTCGCCGTCTTCGCGACCCAGCCCGACCTCGAACTGATCGCGGTGGGTGAGGACGGCGAGGCGGCGGTGCGCATCTATCGCGAGGCGCGCCCCGACATACTGCTGCTTGACCTGCAGATGCCCAATGTCGACGGGGTTGAGGCGATGACCCGCATCCTCGCCGAATTTCCCGAGGCGCGCATCCTGGTGCTCACGACGTATTCGGGCGATGGCCGCGCCACGCAGGCGATCAAGGCTGGGGCCTCGGGCTACCTGCTCAAGAACAGTCTGAGGACCGAACTTCTCGATGCGATCCGTTCGGTCCACCGGGGCGGTACGCACTTCGACAGGCAGGTCTTCGGCGCCGCCGACCGCGAGGCCAAGCGCCTGACCGCGCGCGAGAGCGACGTGCTGGAACTGGCGGCGGCGGGCAACTCCAACAAGCAGATCGCGGCGCGGCTCTCGCTGTCGGAGGATACGGTGAAGGGCTATATGAAGGCGATCTTCGCGCGGCTCGGTGCGATGGACCGCACGCACGCAGTGGCGATCGCGGTGCGCAACGGGCTGATCGAGCTTTAATCCTCAACGTAGCCCCCGAACCTCTCAATCCCGCTCAGGCTGAGCTTGTCGAAACCCCCGAGGCCGGGCGCTGCGGCTCCCATGCTTCGACAGGCTCAGCCTGAGCGGAGTGGGGAAAGCAATCACCGATACGCGATCTTCGCCGGCAGGCTCAGCCGGATCGAGGTGCCCTGTCCCGCCGCGTTGGCGACCGAGAACGAGCCGCCCAGCCGCTCGATCCGCTCGCGCATGCCGGTGAGGCCGAAGTGCCCCTCGCGCCCGCCCGCCGCGCGCACGTCTTCGGGCAGGCCGACACCGTCGTCCACCACCCGCAGCGAAAGCCGGTCGCGGCCATGGTGTATCTCCACCCGCACCATGCTCGCCCGGGCATGCTTGACGGCATTGGCCAGCGCCTCGCCCACGGCGAGTTCCAGTTCCTCGGCGACCGGAGCGCCGACCAGCCGTTCGGGGCCATCGACCTTGACCTCCCACGGCAGGGCGCTGCCCACTACACGCGCCGCGCTGGCGCGCAGGGTCTCGGCGATGCACTTGGGCTCGGCATCCTCGCGCAGGCCCCGCACGCGCTCGCGGCCATGGAGCAAGACGTCGTCGGCACGCTCCAGCGCTTCCTCGATGGCAGTGTGGGCTGGGGTGCCCGGCGTGGTCAGGTGCAGCACCGTCTGGAAGCGCAGCATCAGGCCCTGGAAGCCCTGAAGCAGTGTATCGTGCAAGTCCTGCGCGATGCGCTCGCGTTCGGCCACGCGCTCCTCGATGCGGTCGTGCAGGGACTGCATGGCGGCGCGCATGCGCCAGCGAAACAG
The DNA here is from genome assembly GCF_057808725.1 of Novosphingobium sp. FG90. Taxonomy (NCBI): domain Bacteria; kingdom Pseudomonadati; phylum Pseudomonadota; class Alphaproteobacteria; order Sphingomonadales; family Sphingomonadaceae; genus Novosphingobium; species Novosphingobium sp. FG90. The sequence continues at coordinate 72,898 of NZ_JBMDIO010000025.1, read as the reverse complement.
CGCGTAGCCACCGAGCACCGCGCCTGCCAGCACGGCAAGGCGGAACCATGCGGTCTGCCAGAAATGCGGGGCGATGACGAAAGTGGCGGTCGCCTCCCGCTTCGCCCACGGCCCGTCGCCGGTGGCGGCGGTGACGTGGAAGCGGTACGTACCAGGGCCGAGCCCTGCGTAATCGACGCGGCGGCGGCCCTGTGCCTCCACCCAGTTCTCGTCCATCCCATCGAGCCGGTAGCGATAGCGGTTGTTCTCCGCATCGGCGAGGCCGAGCCCGACATAGGACAGGCTGACGCGCGTGGTGCCTGCAGGCAGGCGCGTGTTTGTGAGCGGATAGGCATGGCCATCGACTTCCAGCCCGGTCACCGCGATCGGCATGTCGGCCTTGAGCGGTGCTATGCGCGAGGGATCGACTTGCACCACTCCGGTGCTGGTAACGAACCACAGGCGTCCCTGCACATCGACGGCGGCGTCGTTGGCGGAATAGGATTCGGTGCGCGCGCGGATCACCCCGCTCTGGCCGAAGCGGACGAGCGGGATCGGCGTGCCGGGCTTCGCGAAAGCAGCGTCGAGGTCCGCCTCGGCCACGCGGATGATGCCGCCTGACGAGATCAGCCAGTAATGCCCGGCGACGCGCACGATGCCCATCACCCCCGCCAGCCATGGATACCTCCGTGCGCTCAGCTGCTGCGCGCGGCGGCCATCGTAGCGGGCGAGACCCGCCTCGCCGCCGATCCATGTCTCGCCGTCCATCTGCTTGAGCATGCGCACGAAACCGACGCCGCCCTTGCTGCCTGCGCCGTCGCCTTCCGGCCAGATAGGCGTGGTCTTGCCGTCATGGACGCGGGCGAGCAGGCGCAGTGGCTGGTTGACGATGAAGGTATTGGGACCCGGCGCGATGAAGGTCGTCGCGGGCGGCAGGCTCTCGTCCTTGGTCCAGCGGCTGCCGTCGAGCCGGAACATGCCGGAGGCCGATACTGATTCCCACAAGTGCCCCTGCGGATCGGAGGCGCAGGCCTGCCCAAACTGCCGTTCCTTCTCCAGCGGGCCGATGATCCGCGTCGCCGTCGATCCGCGCACGAGGTATTCGTTCTTGTACGTCAGCACATAAGCGCCCACGCCCGTGACCGAGCACACTTCCGACACGAGGCCCGAGTGCAGGACCAGCTGCGCCTTGCCGTCGATGATGCGGTAGAGCCCCTCGTCCCCGCCGATGTAGAGAGAGCCGTCCGGCCCGGTGGCGATGCCGCTACGCACGCCCCTGATGGCAGTGAAACGCACCACAGGCGTGCGCACGAAGCGGTGCAGGCCGTCCGGCGCGCCGCCCCAGATGGTGCCCTCGCCGTCGCGCATCAGGGTGAACATGCCGACGGGGTAGGTCCGCGTGTGGTCCATGCTCAGCGCGCCGCGCGGTACGGTCGCGAGGCCCGAGGCATTGCCTGCGATCCACAGCAGGTCGTCGTCGTCAAACAGCATCTCGCGCCAGCCGTCGCCGCCGTTCAGCGGCTCGCCGAAACCGACGCCGGTTTCCGCAAAACCCTTCGCGGTCAAGCGCTGGAGGCCGTCGCTCGAAAAGAACCACAACTGGCCGGTGCGATCCTCGCGGAAGGCGGGGCCGAGGTTCATAAGCGCGGGCACCGTCTCCAGCTTCCGGCTGCCGGGGGCCAGACGGCGCAAGTTGGGATTGGAGGCGATCCAGATCGCGCCGTTGCTCTGGCGGTACATGCGCAGCAGCGGGCCGTCGACGTCGATCACGTCCCAGCGGCCGTTCACCCAATGGCGCAGCTGCGAGCCGAAGCCGCTCCAGGTGGAAACCCAGATCGAGCCGTCAGGCGGGGCGATGATGTCGGTGATGCGCCCGCGCGGCTTTTCCGGGTTGGCGCCGCGCAAGTGCCCGTCCCTGAGCCGGGCCACGCCGCCGAAGGCATAGCCCACCCACAGGCTGCCGTCCGGCCCGGCGGCCAGCGCGGTGACCTGCCGGGCGCGGAAGTTGTCGAAGTCCTCGGGCTCGACGCGCAGGAAGTTCAGCCCGTCGAAGCGGTAAAGCCCGTCGCCCGAACCGAGCCACAGGAACCCGTCGCGGGTGCGGGCGATGGCGCGGATATCGGGCGGTGCACCGTCCGCAAGCGACCAGTAGCGGCTGGCATAGCCGGGGACCTCGGTCGCGGGCGAGGCCAGCAGCGCGGACGCGCAGAGGCTCGCGCCGAGAAGGGCGGCGGCGCGGAAAAAGGGGCGAAAGGCGTGGGCGGGACGCATCGCCCGCGCATTGCATGGCGCTGCGCGGGCGACAAGGTAACCTTTCGTTTGGGGCGCGCTCAGGGCCGGTGCGGCATGGCGGAAGCGGGGTCGCGCAGGAACACCAGCGTCGCGCCGAGCACGATCGCGCCCGCCAGCGCCAGAGGTAAAGCCAGCCCGCCGTGGAACAGCAGCAGCGCGCCCACCGCCGCGCCTGCGAAGATCGAGAGCACCGCGCCGAAGCGCCGCGCGAAGTTGGGGGTGCGCCCGCCGACCTGATCGGCGGCGATGCCGGTGATGGTGAGGGTCAGCACGGTGGTCGTCAGGTCCGGCACCTTGAGCTGGCGCACGGTGGCGTTGCGCAGGCCCATCGCGAAGCCGGTCAGCGCGATCACCGCCATCACGCCCGCCTTGGGGGCCTGCGCGGCGACGTCGATGTCGAGCGCGATCAGTGCGGCGATCCCCAGCAGCGCGGCCTCGACCACGGCGGACCACATCAGCCAGCGGCCGAGCGCCCGCTCGACATGCGCACGGGCGAGGTGCCCGGCGCCCCACGCCCCCGCCATGAACGCGGCCAGCGCCAGCACCGAGGGGATGACCTTGAACCCCGGCGTCCCCGCAGCGGCGAAGCCGAGGAACACGACGTTGCCGGTCATGTTGGCGGTGAAGACCTTGCCCAGACCCAGCACCGACGCCGCATCGACGAGGCCGGTCGTGGCCGAGAGCAGCAGGAGCAGGCAGGGAAGTAAAGTGGACTTGGGAGCGGGCGTAGAGGTTTGGGTAGACATGGGGGGCGATCTCCTGAATGATGGTGATGGTCTACCGGGCGAAGACCTGCCGGGTTACTGGAATAAAGTGTGTCGTTTCGTTCGATGATCTGGAAAAGACCATCAGAACCGGAAATTGCTTTCGAGGCCGAACATGCGAATGGTCCTGGCGCTGCCCGTGTCCCGGATGAAGGCGCCGGGCACGAAGGCGGAGACCGACATCGACAGCTCCAGTTCCGCCGTCGCTTGCCAGGCCAGCGTGGCCTCCACTTCCTTGCCGATGAAGCGCGCACGGCTATCCCCGGCGGCGCGGACGAGGTTGCTGGGAATGTCATAGATCCCGTCGTCCCGCGACTGGCGCCAGTAGGCCGCCGCCGCCAAGCCTGCCGAGACCGTGGGCGCCAGTTGCAGGCCGATCGCTGGATGCAGGTTCATGATGTTGTACGGGCCGACCGGCGAGAGTTCGCCGAAGTACTTGCCCTTGGGGAACAGCGCGTTGAACGTGCCGAGGCGGGTGTCGGCGGAGTTATGGTCGCCGCTCACCACATTGGCGCGCAAGGTCAGGGCGGGCGAGAGCGGCAGGTCGGGGAAGGCGCGGCCGAACTCGGTGCCCACCGTCCAGGCGGAAATCGAGCCGCCGGAAAAACGGCCGAACTGGTAGGCGCCCTCGACGTTCCAGTGCCAGTCGCCGCGCTTCGCGTGCCAGCGTGCGCCGAGGGTGTGGCGCGTCTCGCCGCCCTCGCGCTCGCCCCCCAACCCACCCCAGCGCGCCGCATCGTTGCGGTAGCCGAGGTAGTAGAAGTCCAGTTCGGGCATGGCGGCATAGGCGCCCCACAGTGCCTCCTGGGAAGAGGTGCGATCGTCGAAGCTGCCCTTGCCGGGCTGGACCGGACGCACTGCCAGCAGGCTGACTTTCGCCGTTCCCACCGTCACCTCGGCGCGCAGCCCGTCGAAGGCCAGCGGCACGTTGGGGCCGTAGCGTGTGCCGACCAGCCGCTCGGTGCCGAGCGAGAGCATCTGCCGCCCGGCGCGCAGGGTGACGGGGCCGAGATCGGCCTCGACGAAGCTTTGCAGCAGATCGACGCCGGTGCCGTCCACCGGTCCGGGCGAGGGCGCGACACTAACCGAGGTGGCGAGGATCGGCTGGGCGAAGGCACGCAGCTTGCCGACGTGGAGGTCCGCGTAAGGCAGTGCGCGCAGCCAGACATAGCTGTCGTTCGGCGCGTCGGCGCTGCCCCAGAGGTTGTTTTCGTAGTTCTCGCTGCGGGCGCGCAGTTCGATCCCGGTGGAGAGCCAGACATCGTCTCCCAGCGGGATGTACTTGAACGGGCCGGTCCAGTGATGGTCGCGCTTTTCGGCGCTTTCGAGGTCTGACCAGTCCTCGTCGTAGCGGGTGATGGTGAGGGTGGGGGCTTCCCATGCCTCCTTCGGCCCGGCGATGGCGGTGTGTGGGAGCAGGGCGCCAACCGCCGTTGCCGCAAGCGAAGCGAGGCTGCAAAGCCTAGGCATCGCGCTGCCCCCTGCGCGCCAGCACCGCGACCAGCACGAAACCGCCGACGAGGCCCATGTGCTCGAAGAAGGCGTTCATCGCGCCGAAGCGCTCCGGACCTTCTGGCATGGTCCAGAAGGCGTTCGCCACAAGCGCGGCGAAGAACGTGAACACGCCCAGCATCCCGGCGCCCAGCCAGACGAGACGGCCCGAGAGGATCAGCAGCGGCGCGATCAGTTCGACGGCGATGGTCAGCGCCGCCCACAGCGCGGGCGGGGTCAGGCCGAAGTGGGCCTGCTCGGCCAGCGCGGCGGGCCAGTCGCCCAGCTTGGTCACGCCGCCCACGAGGTAGGCGCTCACCAGCGCGAGGCGGGCGAGGAAGGCGGTGGGGGCGAAGTCCAGCACTGCCCCGACGAATGAAGGCGTGCGGTTCATCGGGGGCATGCTGGCCATGGTTCAGGCGCCCTGATGGATCTCGGCGACGTAGCCGCCGGGGAAGCGCACGATTGCGGTTTGGCGCTTGCCCACCTCGAACGGCGCGACGAGGGTTTCGACGCCTGCCGCCGTGGCTTTTGCAAGCGTGGCTGAAAGGTCGCTCACCGCATAGCCGGTCATGTCGCGGCCATAGGGCCAGGGCAGCTGGCCGTCCGAGACGAAGACCACCATCCTGCCGTAGCCGCTCTCGATCGAGACGCGGCGCACGGTCTTGCCCGGCTCGCCGATCTCGGCGCCCGAGGCGGCCTTGTCGTCGGCAGTGATCTTGCCCTTGGCGTAGCCGGTCCAGCTCTTGACGAAGGCGTCGGCGGCGTCGGGCGTCAGGTAGACGCGGTTCTCCGGCACGCTGGCGAGCGGCGCGTAGTTCGGCTTGGCGGTGTGCCAGTAGATCTGCATGTTCACGCCGCCCGGCCACTGGACCACGGAATCGCGGCCGATGGGATCGGGGAAGGTGGCGATGCGGCGTACCGCACCGTGCTTCACGGCAGAGGTCACCGCCGCGTCGATATCGGTGACGAGATAGCCGGTGCGCTCGTCGCCGAAGGGATAGGGGATCGGCGTTTTGAAGCCGAACACCGAGACGGTGCCCGAAGGCGTCAGCACCAACTGCGACTTGGTGAGGCTCTTGGTTGGGGTGACCTGGAATTCGCCCTGCTTGCTGGTGGTGCCGCCGAAGGTGGCGGTGAAGCTGGCGACGAACGTGTCGAACTGCTCCTGCGGCACGTAGACGTGGGTGGTGTCGTACTGCGGGCCGACCGCATAGTCGGCGGTTTCGGCGGCATAGGCCGGGGCCGAGGCGAGGACCGCGGCGGCGATCAGGAAGGTGAAGCGCTTCATCGGGGGGCTCCTTTTTAGTAATGCACGGCAGGATTTGACGCACGCCCCGTCATCCCAGCCTTCGCTGGGATGACGGGCTTTATCTTGAGCGTCACACCGCCCAGCAGCCGCAGCCGAGCGATCCCCAGAACGTCTGGACATCGGCGGCGGGGACGTTGGCGCCGAGCGCGGCGGCGTGGTCGTGGCCGTGGACGCCGCAGCTGCTGGCGCAGCCGCAGGCCGAGGCCAGCTTCTGCTTGGCTTCGGGCGTCTGATAATAGCCGCCGAAGGTGGCGACCGGCGACCAGTCCGGCATCGGGCGCGGCAGTTCGGGGGCGAGCGGGGCGAAGTCGCCGTCGCCGTGGACCACCTTGCCGCCCAGCATCGTCAGGATCGAGCGGATGTGGACGATCTCGTTGTCCGGCACGCTGAAATAGTCGTCCGAGAGCAGCGCGAGGTCGGCCAGCTGGCCCGCCTTGATCTGGCCCTTCTTGCCCACTTCGCTGGAGAACCAGGTGTTCTCGTGCGTCCACATGCGCAGCGCCTTCTCGCGGCTGACGCGGTTGTCGCCGCGATAGAGCGAGAGACCGCCCACGGTGCGCCCGGTCACCAGCCACGAGAGCGAGACCCACGGGTTGTAGCTGGCGACGCGGGTGGCGTCGGTGCCCGCGCCCACGGGAATCCCGGCGGCGATCATGCGGGCGATCGGCGGGGTGCGCTCGGCGGCCTTGGCACCATAGCGTTCGACGAAGTACTCGCCCTGATAGGCCATGCGGTGCTGGACGGCGATGCCGCCGCCGAGCGCGGCGATGCGGTCGATGTTGCGGTCGCTGATCGTTTCGGCGTGGTCGAAGAACCAGTTGATGCCCTGCAGCGGGATGTCGGCGTTGACCTTCTCGTAGACGTCGAGCGCGCGGCCGATCGTTTCGTCATAGGTGGCGTGGAGGCGCCAGGGCCAGCGGTTTTCGGCGAGCAGGCGGATGACGGGTTCAAGGTCGCCTTCCATGCTCGGCGCCATGTCGGGGCGGGGTTGGCGGAAGTCCTCGAAGTCGGCGGCGGAATAGACGAGCATCTCGCCCGCGCCGTTGTGGCGATAGGTGTCGTCGCCCTGACCCGGCGTGACCTGCTTGGCCCACCCGGTGAAGTCGGCGAGTTCCTCCTTCGGCTTCTGGGTGAACAGGTTGTAGCTGATGCGGACGGTCAGCTGGTCGTCCTGATGCAGCTTCTCGATGATATCGTAGTCGTCGGGATAGTTCTGGAAGCCGCCGCCTGCGTCGATCACGCCGGTGACGCCCAGCGCGTTGACCTCGCGCATGAAGTGGCGGGTGGAATTGAGCTGGTATTCCGGCGGGAGCTTCGGCCCTTTGGCCAGCGTCGAATAGAGGATCGTCGCGTTGGGCTGGGCCAGCAGCAGGCCGGTGGGATTGCCCTGGCTGTCGCGGACGATCTCGCCGCCCGGCGGGTTGGGCGTGTCCTTGGTGTAGCCCACTACCCTGAGCGCGGCGGCGTTGAGCAGCGCGCGGTCGTAGAGGTGAAGGATGAACACCGGCGTGTCGGGCGCGACGGCGTTGAGTTCCGCGATCGTGGGCAGGCGCTTTTCGGCGAACTGGTGCTCGGTGAAACCGCCGACCACACGCACCCACTGCGGGGCGGGGGTGTTGTCGACCTGCTTCTTGAGCATCGCCATCGCTTCGGACAGGCTGGTCACGCCGTCCCAGCGCAGCTCCATGTTGAAGTTCAGGCCGCCGCGGATGATGTGCATGTGGCTGTCGATCAGGCCGGGGATCAGGCGGTGGCCCTTGGCGTCGATCACCGTGGCTTCGGGTGCGGCAGCGCGCACTTCGGCCTCGCTGCCCACGACGAGGAACTTGCCGTCGCGGATCGCCACCGCCTGCGCCAGCGGGTTCTCACGGTCGAGGGTGGTCACCTTGGCGTTGATGATGATCGTGTCGGTCATGCTCGAATCCTTGGTTCGACCCGCTCGGGCCGCGAGAGTGGTAGGCAGGAACGACGCGGCGGCCGCTCCCAGAAGCGTGTGGCGGCGCGAGATCATGCGTCGTGCTTATCGGCATCGCCCGGCAGGCGGCCGAGGACGTGATCGCGGCACTCGGTCATGACGAACTGCGCGACGTTGTTTTTCGTCACGAACCGGCTCGCCAGCGGCACGATCTGCTCGCCGAGCAGGATGCCCAACAGGCCGACCAGCGCGATCATCGGCGGCGCGGGCGAACGGACGCCGAGGAGACTGTAGACGACACCCACCAGCAACCCGGCGGCGATGGAGAGAAGGTAGGCTTTCATCGGGAGGTCTCCTCGGACGTCCGTTGTCCCAACAGTTCGTCATTGCGAGGGCCGAAGGCCCGCGGCAATCCAGGGCAGAGCAAACCGCCCTAGATTGCTTCGCTGCGCTCGCAATGACGAATGAAGGGCGATCAGCCCTGCACGAAGGCGAGCAGATCGGGGTTGATGGTCTCGGCGTTCACCGTGAGCATGCCGTGCGAGAAGCCCTCGTAGATCTTGAGCGTCGCATTCGGCAGGATCTCGGCTTGCAGCACACCGGCGTTCTTGTAGGGCACGACCTGATCGTCATCGCCGTGCAGGACGAGGGTGGGGACGGTGATCGCCTTCAGGTCCTCGGTCTGGTCGGTTTCGGAGAAGGCCTTGATGCCCTCGTAATGGGCCTTGGCGCTGCCCATCATGCCCTGGCGCCACCAGTTGTCGATGACGGCACTCTTGACGTCGGCGCCTTCGCGGTTGAAGCCGTAGAAGGGACCGGCGGCGACATCGCGGAAGAACTGCGCGCGATTGGCGGCGAGGCCGGCGCGCAGGCCGTCGAACACTTCGATCGGCAGGCCGCCCGGATAAGCTTCGGTTTTCAGCATGATAGGCGGCACGGCGCTGACCAGCACGGCCTTGGCGACGCGGCCCTGCGGGATGCCGTAGCGCGCGACATAGGCCGCGACTTCACCGCCGCCGGTCGAGTGGCCGATGTGGACGGCGTTGCGGAGATCGAGGTGTTCCATCACCGCGGCGGCGTCGGCGGCGTAGTGGTCCATGTCGTGACCCTCGCTGACCTGCGCGGAGCGGCCGTGGCCGCGGCGATCATGGGCGACGACGCGGAAACCCTTGCTCAGGAAATAGAGCATCTGTGTGTCCCAGTCGTCCGACGAGAGCGGCCAGCCGTGGTGGAAGACGATGGGCTGCGCATCCTTCGGACCCCAGTCCTTGTAGAAGATTTCCACGCCATCAGAAGTAGTTACATAGGCCATGTCAAATAACTCCATGAAAGGCACTCAACGGCACTCAAAGGTACCACAAGGTGCGCATAAGGGTGGAACCGGCAGGCCCGATGAGGGTCGGGAGGGTAAGACGAGCCGCCGGTTCCGAGCTGCAATCAATGACCGCCTTCGGAGGCGCCGAACATGGTCTTGGCGTACTTGATGCCGAGGCCGTAAGCGCCGCCCCAGACCTTCGCGATGCCGGTGGTGCTGTCGTACGTTTCGGTGCGTGCCCAGTCGCGCTGCAGTTCGAGCAGGTACTGCAGCGAGGTCATCGGCACGGCGCCCAGCTGGATCATGCGTGCTACGGCGCGCTCATGCGCTTCTTCCGAGATGTCGCCGCAGGCGTCGGTGATGACGTAGGCCTCGAAGCCCTGATCGATCGCGGAGGCCACCGGGCCGACGATGCACACCGAGGTCCACAGGCCAGCGAAGACGATGCGCTGCTTGCCGATGCGGTTGATCTCGCAGATCACGGCTTCGTCTTCCCAGGTGTTCATGCTGGTGCGGTCGAGCAGTTCCTGACCCGGGAAGGCATCGGTGATCTCGTCGAACATCGGGCCGGAGAAGCTCTTCTCGGCGACGGTGGTGAGGATGGTGGGGACGTTGAACGACTTGGCGCCGCGCGAGATCAGCGCCGCATTGTTACGCAGCAGTTCGGGCGAGATCGACTTGGTCGCGAAGCTCATCTGCGACTGGAAGTCGATCAGGACGAGCGCGTGGTTGTCGGGGGAGATCAGCGACTTTCCGGGGGTGGCGGTTGCGGTGAGCGTCATTGGTAGGTCCTCCTGTTGCTGGGCGTCCTTGCCCGTCGAGATGCATTCTGGAGCGAGACAGTCATTCCAGATAGGCGCATAAAATCGTTCCGAACTTTCGATAAAATCGAAAAGATGCGGCAGGTGATCGGTGTGTCGAGAGCTTGTGAGCGGCTTATGAGCCGGACCGCCGACGGGCGGAATCAACCGTAAGTATTACACCCGATTGAGGGGGCGGGCTCCCTCTCCTGCTTCGTCACCCTGAACTTGGTTCAGGGTCCATCGCGCAACCAGCAGGGTGCTGTGCGGGGGCAGACCGAGGGTGCCGATGGTGGCACCAGCTTCCGGCAAGGCGGCACGATGGGTCCTGAAACAAGTTCAGGACGACGAAGTCTTATAGGGTAGTTTCCTATGCGATTCCCTCGAAGGCCTATGCGGCGTCGACGAGGACGAGTTCGCTGTCCTCGATCGCCGTCACGCGGATCACGTCGAGGTCGCGGATCGCCGCGCCGTCGCGGGCGTTGACCTGCACGTCGTCGATCTTCACCGCGCCGGTCGCCGGGACGAGGTAAGCCTTGCGGTCGGCGCCGATCGGGTATTCCGCCGTCTCGCCCGCCTTCAGCGTTGCGGCGACGATGCGGGCGTCGGTGCGGATCGGCAGGGCGTCGCCGTCACCTTCGTAGCCCGAGGCGAGCGTTTCGAAATGCCCGGCGCGGTCGCCCTTGGGGAAGGGACGGGCGCCCCAGCTGGGCTGCTCGCCGTTGCGGGTGGGCAGGATCCAGATCTGGAAGATCTTGGTCGTCACGTCCTCGAGGTTGTATTCGGAGTGACGCACGCCGGTGCCCGCACTCATGACCTGGACGTCGCCTGCTTCGGTGCGGCCCTTGTTGCCGAGGCTGTCCTCGTGGGTGATGGCGCCTTCGCGGACATAGGTGATGATCTCCATGTCGCGGTGCGGGTGCGGCGGGAAGCCGGTCTTCGGCGCGATGGTGTCGTCGTTCCACACGCGCAGGTTGCCCCAGTGCATGCGGGCCGGATCGTGGTAGTCGGCGAACGAGAAGTGGTGCTTGGCGTCGAGCCAGCCGTGGTTGGCGCCGCCGAGGCTGTCGAAGGGACGAAGTTCGATCATCTTGGGTCTCCAGTGGAAGCGGCGGGTTGAGATGACCGCTTCGTTGAGCCCTTTGTATGGGTTGCGATCTTTTCCGTTCAGATAGATAAAACCGATCGGTCTTTTCGAGGAAATAGAAAAGTGAGCAATCCCGGAACCCCTACGCTCGATCAGCTGACGATCTTCCTGACAGTGGTGGAGGTCGGCAGTTTCGCGGGCGCCGGGCGCAAGTTGAACCGCGCGGTCTCGGTCATCAGCTACGGTATCGCCAATCTGGAGGCGCAGCTGGGCGTCATGCTGTTCGAGCGCGAGGGCACGCGGCGCCCGCAACTGACGGAGCAGGGCCGCGCGGTGCTGGCGGAGGCGAAGGCGATCTCGCAGGGCGTCGACGGGCTGCGGGCAAAGGTGAAAGGCATGCTCGACGGGCTGGAGGCCGAAGTGAGCCTGGCGCTCGACGTCATGCTGCCCGCCGAGCGCGTCGGCCTGGTGCTGCGCGAGTTTGCCGCGACCTTCCCGACGGTGCAGCTTCGTCTCCACGTCGAGGCGCTGGGCGCGATCACCGCGCTGGTGCTGGACAGGGAAGCGGTGATCGGCCTGTCCGGGCCGTTGTCGGCGGGGGTCGAGGGAATCGACAGCCGTTCGGCGGGCTCGGTGGCAATGGTGCCGGTGGCCGCGCCCGACCATCCGCTCGGCCGCATGATGGCGATCGAACCGGGCGCGGGGCGGGACTATACGCAGCTCGTGCTGACCGACCGCTCCCGCTTTACCGAGGGCAGCGACTACTCGGTATTCAGCCCCAAGACCTGGCGGCTGGCAGACCTTGGCGCCAAGCACGCCCTGCTGCGGCAGGGCATCGGCTGGGGCAACATGCCGATGCCGATGATCGAGGCCGATCTGTTCGCCGGAACGCTCGTGCGGCTGGCGATGCCGGACCATGTCGGCGGCACGTACCGGTTTGCGGGAATATGGCGGCGCGATACCCCTCCGGGTCCGGCGGCAAGCTGGCTGCTGGACCGCTTCGTGGAACTCGGCCGGAACGACCTCGAAATGGAGGGGCTGGGGGACGTCTGACGAACGATCATGCCGCCTGACGGCGTTCCTCGGCGGTGTGGTCGCGGTCATCTTCATCTGATGCCCGTGGATGCCAGATCGTTCCGCACCATCGGGCACCCGCGTTGGGCGCCCGATGGCGACGCTGGGCTCCGGCCGTCAGATCTGGGCCTGTCCCCCATCGACGAATAGTTCGATGCCGTTGATGTACGAGGCATCGTCCGAGGCCAGGAACATCACCGCCTTCGCAATCTCCTCCGGCTGGCCGATGCGGCCAGCGGGAATCTGGCCGATCATGAAGTCCTTGACGCCCTGCGCCTGCTCCCCGCCGCCGAACAGGTCGTTGAGGCCGGCGGTTTCGGTCAGGCCGGGGCTGACGGCGTTCACGCGGATGCGGCGGTCCTTCAGGTCGAGGATCCAGCTGCGCGCGAAGTTGCGCACTGCCGCCTTGGTCGCCGAGTAGACACTGAAAGCCCCGGTCCCCTTGATGCTTGTGGTGGAGGAGGTAAGGATTACCGCGCCGCCGTCTCGCAGCAGGGGCAGGGCCTTCTGCACCGTGAACAGCACGCCTTTCACGTTGCTGTCGAAGGTCTGCGCGTAATGCTCCTCGGTGATCGCGCCGAGCGGGGCGAGTTCGCCGCCGCCGGCATTGGCGAAGACCACGTCGATCTGCGCATGGTTCTGCTGCACCGCATCATAGAGGCGATCGATGTCGGCAAGGTTCGCCATGTCGCCGCGCACGCCGGTGATACGGCCGCCGATCTGCTTCACCGCCGTGTCCAGTGCGTCCTGACGTCGCCCGGTGATGAACACCGCCGCGCCTGCCGCCGCGAATGCCTTTGCTGTCGCCAGCCCGATGCCGCTGGTGCCGCCGGTGACTACGACGACCTTGTTCTCGAACGTGCTGCTCATTGTCTGTCTCCTTGATGCCGGCCAACCGCCGGTGCCCGACATAGATGCAGCGAGAACGATGATGCCTGTAGTCGGCAAATGTGGCACTTAGCGTTCCACAGGAGGAACGATGATGCGCATAGACCTGAACGACTACGCCTATTTCGCCGAGGTCGTCGCGCATGGCGGGTTCGCTCCGGCGGGCCGCGCCCTGCGTGAACCGAAGTCGAAGCTGAGCCGGCGCATCGCCGGTCTGGAGGCACGTCTGGGGATGCGTCTGATCGAGCGGTCGAGCCGTCGCTTTCGCGTCACCGACACGGGACAGGCCTTCTACGAACGCTGCCGGGCGATCCTGGCGGAAGCGGAGCAGGCCGAAGCACTGGTGCTGCAAGCGCAGGCCGAGCCGCATGGGCGGGTCCGTTTCAGTTGCCCGACCGGCATGGTGGCGCCGATCGGCGGTCTGATCGCGTCGTTCCTGGCGCGCTATCCCAAGGTCCGGTTGCAGCTCGTCGCGACCGACCGCGCCGTCGATCTGATCGAGGAGCGGATCGATCTGGCCTTGCGCGTGCGTGTCAGCCTGACCAGCGATGCCGCGTTGACGATGCGCTCGCTGGGCACGTCGACCCGCATTCTCGTCGCGGCACCGCAACTGGCGAGCGGGATCGGGACGGTCGGTCAGCTTGCTGCGGTTCCGGCCCTCGCCACGGACGACGCGGCCGACGATCTGGAGTGGAGCCTGGAATCGGCAGGCGGCGCGCGTCAGGCGGTCCGTGTCGTCCCGCGCATGGGGTGCGAGGACATGGCGGCCGTGCGCGACGCCGCGATTGCCGGGCTGGGGGTGGCGATCCTGCCCGATCATGTCTGCCGCGACGCACTGCGCGCCGGAACGCTGGTGCGCGTGCTGCCCGAATGGCGCGGGCTGCAGGGCATCGTCCATCTGGTCTTCACGACCCGGCGCGGACTGCCGCCTGCGGTCCGCGCCCTGATCGATCATCTGGCCGCCAATTTTCCACGCGATGGCCTGAGCCCCGATTGAGGCACAGGCCCGCGCGCGGATATTCCAGCCGTGTCTCAGGCACCACCCGGCAGCGGAGCGGCCGGATCGACAAGCCCGGCGACGCGCATTTCCCGCCAGAAATCCAGCGGCACCGTCTCCTTGAGTGCCGCGCTGTCCTCGGCGATGCGGCCCGGCCTGCTGGCGCCCGGGATCACCGCCGCAACCGCCGGATTGGCAAGCGAGAACTGCAGCCCGGCCGCCTTCATGCTGATCGCGTGGCGATCGGCGATAGCCTTGATCCGTGCGACCCTGTCGAGGATCTCGGGCGTCGCCGGAGCATATTCGAAGTTGGGTCCACCGACGAGCGCACCTGAACTGTAAGGCCCGCCGACCACGATCCCGGCCCCGCGCGCAGCAGCCAGCGGCATCACGCGCTGGAGCGCATGGCCATGGTCGAGCAGGGTGTAGCGACCGGCAAGCAGGAAGGCGTCGGGGCGCGGTTCCTCGAGGCCGAGCACGAGTTCGATCGGCTCGACCTTGTTGACGCCGAGGCCCCAGGCTTTGATCGTGCCTTCATCCCGCAGCCGGTCGAGCGCCCGGAATGCGCCGGTGCGCGCTTCCTCGAATTTCGCCAGCCACAGATCGCCCCAGAAGTCCTGGGCGAGATCATGGACGAAGGCGATTTCGATATGGTCGGTTCGCAGGCGCTTCAGGCTGTCCTCGATCGAGCGCAGCGTCGCGTCGTAGGTATAGTCGTTGACGATCTGATTGGCGCGGCCATGGGCGAACACCCCGGACTTTTCGCCTTGCTGGCGGGCGCTGACGTCCTCCAGTTCGTCGAGGATGATGCGGCCGACCTTGGTGCTGATGACGTACTGGTCGCGCGGCTTGCCCGCCAGTGCCTCGCCCATGCGCAGTTCGGCAAGGCCGGCGCCGTAGAAGGGCGCGTTGTCGTAGTAACGGATACCGTCGTTCCAGGCGGCTTCGACCGTGGCGAGCGCCTCGTCCTCTGGAATGTCGCGGAACATGTTGCCTAGCGGCGCGGCACCGAAGCCGAGCTTGCCCGGCAGGATATCTTGGAGAGCCATCGTCAGGGGTCCTTTCAGGCGACCGCCAGCGGATCGAGCGTCAGCGCGACGCGATCGGCAAGGTCGTTGATGTGCGACAGGTAATTCTGGAAGTGCGGACTCGCGCGGTGCGCCTCGATCGCGGCCTTGTCCCTGTAGAGTTCGTCGAGAGCGAACCGGTCGGGCGCAGCCTGGTCGGCCCAGAGGTCGTAGCGCAGGTTGCCCGGTTCGGCCCGGCTGGGGGCGATCATGCCGTCGAGCAGCGCGCGCAGCGCTTCTCCCTGGCCGGGCCTGGCGGTGAGGATTGCCATGATCTTGATGGTATCGGTCATCGTTCCTGTCCTTGCTGGCGGTCCGGCGGGGCGGATGCGAAGTGCCCCGCCGGTCATACGTGTCTTCAAGCACCTGTCTCTTGCGAGGCCCGGTCGAGCGCTTCGATCAAGGCCCGCGCGACCTGGTGGTCCGAGCGGGGGTTCTGCCCGGTAATGAGTTCGCGGTCGATGACGACGTGGGGTTCGAAGTCGACCGGCGTGACGATCACCTCACCGCCTGCATCGCTCAGCGCCTGCGGCATGGAGAAATACAGCCTGGCCTTGAGCACCTGCTCCTCGACATAGGTTTCCTCCGAGGCGGAGAAGATCGTCATCCGATAGCCGGCATAAGGCCAGTCCGCAGCCAGTTCCCGTGCACCGGCATCATCTCCGGCAACCAGTGCGGCACGGAAGGCCACCGCATTCGCCATCGCCGAAGCCAGGGCGATAGGGCCGTGGCAAAGCAGTGCGGTCGGCCTGGACTTCGCATGGAAGTGCCGCAGGATCGTGCCGGTCTCGGCGTCCTGCATCAGATCGATCACGGGCGCCTGACCACCCGGCACGAACACGCCTGCGAACTGGTCCAGGCCCTCCGCGATCACGGCGCGCAGGGTGCGCACTTCGTTCATCGACGGATCGTCCGCGTAGAACGCCTTCGCCTGCTCATAGGCCGCCACGTCGTCTTCGAAGTGCATGGCGGAATCCGATGCCGGGTCGATGATCGGCTTGGTGCCATCCGGCGTCGCGAGCACGAGTTCGTAACCGGCGGCGATCAGCGCCATCGCCGGCACCACCGTTTCGTTGAGATACTGTCCGGTAGCAGCGTATCCGGTAGCAGCGTATCCGGTAGCAGCGCCGTCGGTCGCGCCATGGCCACCCCGGACCTCGATCTGCGTGGCGTTGGAGCCAATTACGAGCACTTTACCCTTGGTCATCTGAACCTCCTTCGAATTTCCAGCATCCGGCGACGATCCGCCGATGCCCCGAAGATGACGTGTTCGCGGCCATTCCAGAACTTTATTTCTTGGATTTTAGATATACCGATGAGATGATGACTGGATGCGCTACGATCTCAACCTGCTGCCGATCTTCGTGGCATTGATGGAGGAGCGCAACGTGACCCGCGCCGCCGTTCGCCTGGGCATGACGCAGCCGGCTCTCTCCAATGCGCTCGGCCGGCTGCGGGCCATGCTGCAGGACCAGCTTTTCATTCGCGAGCGCTACGGCATCCAGCCGACTCCCATCGCTCTCGAACTGGCGCCGGTAGTCGCCGAGGCGCTTGCCCGGCTCGATGACGCGGTGCTCGGCCAGCAGGATTTCGATCCCGCGCGGGCCGAGCAGCTCTTCACGATCGCACCCAACGGCTATGTCGAGTTCGTGCTGGTCCCGGCGATCGTCGCGAAACTCGCCGAGGTGGCGCCGGGCATCAAGCTGCGCCTTACCCCCTATGGCAATGACCTGACCGAAACCGGGGCCATATCCGGCACGACGGCGATGGTGCTTGGCCGGATCGTCGATCCGCCGGACAATCTCGTCGTTCAGCACCTGATGGACGAGAGCTTGGAATGCGTGGTGCGTGCGGATCATCCGGAGGTCGGCGATGCCATCACCCGCGAGCAGTTCGAGCGGCTGCGCCATGTCAACGTGATGCCGCCCGGCCGAATCCGCAGCGGCGTGTTTCAGGCGCTGGCCCAGCAGCAGCTGAAGCGCGACGTGGCGATCTCCGTAACGAACTTCTTCGCGGTGGCCGAGATGGTCGCGGTGACCGATTACTGCACTACCTTGCCGCGACTGATCTGTAGTCGGCTCAGACATGATCCGCGGCTGAAAGTGCTTCCCGCTCCGGTCGATCTCGGCACCTTCCCGGTCCAGATGGCCTGGCACGTCCGTTACCGCCACGACCCGGCCCATCGCTGGCTGCGATCATTGATCACCGACGTCGTTCGTCGGCTCGGAGCAGGAGGTGCCTTCTGACCGGGCAGGGCGCGGCAGGCGTCCTCGAAATGCAGGCACGGTGACGTCTTCAGTCTGGAAGGACCGGCCAATTCGGGCACAGCCCGGTAAGGCTGGTTCGCGATAGATTTCGAGGGAAACTGATTGCGAAGCGGGGCCAGGAACAAGGGACCTATCCCTGGCCCCGCTTCGCGTTCCCGCCTTCGTCGGCTGTCCGGCGGCAGGCAGGAACGGTCACCTCGTGAATTTATGGGCCTGCACAGGACGCCTGATTTCGCCTTGGGGGTGAAAATTCAGGCTCCAGGTCAGGCTGGCCCCGGCTCTCCCCAACAGGAGGGCCGGGGCATGCCTTGCTTAGAAGTCGACCTTCGCGCCGACGCGCAGGTAACGGCCCATGAAGAGGCGATCCTGCCAGGCCGGGTTGAACTGGTACAGCCCGTATCCGGCGTTCGGGTCGTACTTGGGCTTGCCGTCAAGTACGTTCAGGACGTCGAAGTAGAGCTTGAACTGGTCGGCAACCTTGACTTCGCCATGGGCGTCGAGATCGAAGGTGCTCGGCCCGTGGCACTGTACCGGATCGCCGTTGTCGTAGGTGAGGAGCTGGCCGTTGGCGCCGCTCTGCGTGCAGTCCTTGTAGACGCCGCCGGCGTCCGCCGAAGTCGACGAATAGCCGCTGGTGTAGTTGGCCGTCAGGGTCAGGCTGGCCTTGTCGTTGAAGTCCAGCGTGTTCTGCCAGGTCATGCGGAAGCGCGGAGCGCCAGAGCACGAGGTCAGGTTGCAGCCGCCAAGCGAGCCGTCATAGCGCCACACCGTATGCTCCTCGTCCGCGTTCTCCTGCTGGAGACGGATCAGGTACGATGCGTTGGCCTTGCTCTGCCAGGTGATCTTGTCGCTCAGGTAGATGCGTGCATCCGCCGAGAAGTCGAGGCCCGAACCGAGCATCGCGTTCTGGTTCCGGAACGAGCTGCTCGCCAGGCCCAGCAACGGCAGTGCCGTGGGGTTGAGCGGATCGGGCTGGCCCGGGGTCACGGTGACGCCCGGAATGTTCACCACGCCGTTGTTGCTGTAGTACTGGGAGATCACTTCGCTGATGCTGATGCTGGTGATCAGGTTCTTGATCTTGGTATGCCAGTAGTCGAGCGTGAACGTCAGGTTGTGCGTCGGCTGGAGCACCGCGCCGAAGGTGTACGACGTGGACTTCTCGGCCTTCAGGTCCGGGTTGCCCGAAGAGGTGGTGCCGGGCGAATACGTGCCTGCATAATAGGCCGGATTGCTCTTGTGGGCATCGCAGAACGCTGCGTAGAGCGCCTGCGTGCACACGATCTGCGCGTTGTTGTAGCCGGTTGCCGGG
The DNA here is from genome assembly GCF_057808725.1 of Novosphingobium sp. FG90. Taxonomy (NCBI): domain Bacteria; kingdom Pseudomonadati; phylum Pseudomonadota; class Alphaproteobacteria; order Sphingomonadales; family Sphingomonadaceae; genus Novosphingobium; species Novosphingobium sp. FG90. The sequence goes on along the minus strand of NZ_JBMDIO010000025.1, from coordinate 54,341 downwards.
AGCTGGAACGATTCGTTCAGGTTGGGCGCACGGAAGCCCTTGGAGAACGTGCCGCGCAGCTTGAACTGGTCGATCGGCTTGAACTCTGCCTCGAACTTGGGCGAGAAATTCTCCTGCCCGGTCGAGTAGTGATCGTATGAACCGTCAAGCTTCACGCGGAACTGGTCCACGATCGGCACGGCGATTTCGTATGAGGCCGACCAGACGTCGCGGTGGCCCTTCACGCCCACGGCGTTGATGCCGTAGTAGCGTGCATAGGGGTTGTCGTCGTTCGGGGCGTTCGAGCTGGGGTTGTTGATCGACTCGTAGCGGTACTGGCCCGCGACGGCCACGTTGACCATGCCGCCCGGCAGTTCGAACACGTCCTTGCTGAGCGTGCCGATGACCTGCGCCAGCTTCGAGGTGGCGCGCTTGTTCTGGTCGCGGAAGATCTGCTGGCGTGCCTCTGCGGAGTTGGCCGAGGGATCGACGAAGTTGTAGGTGCCCTGCGCGATGGCGTCCATCAGGCCCTGCAGGTAGATATAGCCGGTATTCTTGACGTCCAGCGTGACTTCCGAAGCCGTCGCGCCGACCGAGTAGTTCCAGCCGTCACCGAAGCTGCCGTTGATGCCCGCTGCGGCGCGATAGGTCTTGGCGTTGGTGAAGGTCCTGCGCGGCTGATCGGGCATGCCGACCAGACGGGCAAGCTGGCCCTGCGCCGCGTAGGGGTTGTTCGGGTTGAGCGTGCCGTTCGAGGCATTGCAGCCCGTCGCCAGCAGGTTGCCGCCGACCACCGATGCGGTCCCGGTGGGGCAGACGTATACCGGAAGGAACACGTTGGTCGCGGTGACCTGGGTGCCGCCGGCCGCGGTCTGGCCCGCCCACGAGGAGTTCACGGTCTCGTTGGCGGTCTTCACGTTGTAGTAGTTGAGCGCGATGAACGCTTCGGCGTTGTCGCCCACCTTCACGGTGCCACGCACCGACGCGCCCTTGCGGGTGGTTGCCGCCGTGTACATGCTGTAGTCGTTGACCAGGTCCTGCTGGCAGACGACCGAGGGTGCGGTGTTGACGCCGTTGTTCGCATTACGGCCGACAGCCTGCTGTTCGGGCGTAAGCGTCACGGCGGTCAGGTTGCCGCAACCGGCCGCGGCGTTGAGCAGCTGGTTCGGACCGGTGTACAGCAGAGCCGGCTTGTCGCCGGTGCTGTAGACCGGAACGTAATTGCCGTTTGCGTCGATGGTCGTCTGGGTCGCCTGACCGAAATTGATGGTGGTGGACTGGAAGCCGTTGTAGCTGCCGTCCGCCTGGATGCCGTTGCGGATGCCGTTGTTCAGGCAGCCCTGTTCCGCGGTGCCGCAGATGCTGCTCTGGTCGGCGGTGCTCCACGGACCCTTGCGATCGCGCAGGTACAGCGAGTCGTTGTGCTGGTATTCAGCACTGGCGTAGATGTTGAAGCCCTGCTCGTTCAGGTCGCCGTAGCCGTATGTGGCGTTGATGCGCTGCTCGCCGCCGTCGCCGCGCTGCGAGATGCCCATCGAACCGTCGAGGTGCAGGCCCTGGACCTGGCGCTTGGTGATGACGTTGACCACGCCGGCGATCGCGTCCGAGCCGTAAGTCGCCGAGGCACCGTCAAGCAGCGTGTCGATGCTCTGCACCGAGCTGCTCGGGATGGAGTTGATGTCGACGATGTTGCGCTGGGTGTCGTCCGCAAGGGGGTAGTACGCGGTGCGCATGCCGTCGAACAGGGTCAGCGTGTAGGCGTTGTTGAAGCCGCGCAGCGAGGGCGCGGTGGCGCCGGTGGTAAAGCCGTTGGCCGACCAGCTGGCGGGGATGGTGCCCGCGTTGTTGGCCGTCAACGTCTGGAGGGCGTCGGAAACGGTGGTGATGCCGCGCTTGGTCAGGTCGTCGGCGGTGACCGAGACGACCGGCGAGGCGGTTGCTGCCGCCGGGTTACGGGTGATCGAGCCAGTGACGACGATCGTGTTTTCTTCGGCTGCATCTGCTGACGGCGGGGTTGCAGCGTCCTGCGCATGCGCGGTGCCGATCAGAAGAATCGATGCAGTAAGGCCGGACGCGCAGCACAGCGCGGCCTTAAGGCGGGGGGATTTCACTGGATGTCGTTCCTTGTCCATGACCCGGGACGGCTTGCGTGACCAAATCCGCTCCGAGGGGGACGGCAGATGCCGCCGGGGGGGGGTGGGTGAGCGCTCACGGGAGCGCCGACGGCGGGTCATTGCTCGGCTCAACAGGCGATTTCAAATATCATTTCCTCAATATGTCAAAATATTGCTGTTGCGTGACATATGGGCAACAATCCTGGTCGGCGGCGAAAAAGGTCAATCGCGCCGCCGAGGGCATGAGGCCATTTTGCTGGCCGGCTTCGGCCGCCTTTCTCGCGTTCTCACCGGCACTCTGCGCCTGCAGCCAGGGCGATGTGCCCGTGCCCGGTGCAAAGGAGCAAGGGTTTACGCTGTCTGGAGTCGTGGCAGCGGCTCCTGACAGTTTTATCAGGTAGGTCGATCGACCAGTTTTGTTATCCTGCGCCGCGACGAGACGGACCCGGCAGAGGTCCTGAAAGGAGCAGAGATGGGAAGGCAAGACATCGACGCGCTGATGATCGACGGCCGCAATGCCGACAATCTTCGCGGCGACCCGATCACCGGCGACCGCTACACCTCGGTCGAATTCATGCAGCGCGAATGGGATCACATGTGGACCCGCATCTGGCACGTCGCCGGCCGCACGGCCGAGCTTGAGGAGCCGGGCGACTACGTGGTCCACAACTTCATGAACGAGTCGGTGTTCTGCGTGAAGCAGGACGACGGCTCTATAAAGGCGTTCTACAACTCGTGCCGCCACCGCGGCATGCGTCTGGTCTGGGACGCAAGTTCGCAGGACTCGTTCCAGTGCCCTTATCACGGCTGGGTCTGGGGCAAGGACGGCGTCCTGAACTACGCTCAGGATCCGCAGGACTTCCCGCAAGGCAACCCGTGCGGGAAGCTGAAGCTCAAGGAACTGCGCTGCGCCACCTGGGGCGGTTTCGTTTGGTACACGATGGACGAAAATGCCCCGGAACTGCTCGAATTCCTGTCGCCGATGCCGGACCTCTACAAGAACTATCCGATGGATACCGCCGTGCGCGTGTTCTGGATGAAGATCGACCTGGAAACAAACTGGAAGTTCGCGACCGACAACTTCTCCGAGAGCTACCACACCCGTACAGCGCACCCGCAGGTTCCGCCATGGATCGACCAGGACGTCGACACCGCTCGTCACGAGATGTGGGCGAACGGCCATGGCCGCACCGTACAGCCGATGCGCCCTTCGCTCTCGGACCGCCTGCCTGAAGGCGTCGACCATCCCTTCGACATGATTCTGAAAGCCTGGGACATCGATCCGGATTCCTACCCGGACTATGAAACCAAGGCGATGCAGGGCTGGCTCGATCTCAAGGCCGCCAAGAAGCGCCTGTGGAAGGAGCGCGGCTACGTCCATTACGAGCACATGGACGACGAGGAGATCACCGACAGCCCGCACACGGTGATGTTCCCGAACGTCACCATCAGCTTCCTTCCGGACAACCTGATCTTCTTCCGCACGGAGCCGCACCCGACCGACCCCAACAAGTGCACCTTCGACCTGTGGTGCATGGCCTTCCCGGTCGAGGGGCAGACGGTGGTGGAATCGATCATGGCCGGCCCCCAGCCGCTGCGCGAGGCGCAGATGCAGCACCGGGCCTTCGACAACGGCCGCGGTGTGCCGGAGATCAGGGACCAGATCGTTTACCAGGACATGCTGCTTGCCGAAGGCCAGCAGAAAGGCATGTATTCGCGCGGCTATACCGACGCCTATCTGGCGGCGCAGGAGACGCGCGTGCGCTTCTTTCACGAGGTGCTGAACGACTATCTGGAGGGGCGGCGCTGACGCCATCCCGGCGAGGCCGGGACCGCAGGCCGTGACACAGCCGGACTTGCCTCCGGGCATCTCGCGGCCAGTTTTGATCCAACTACCAACGATCCGGGCCTGTGCCGGGCTGACGGTGAACCGCGTCCAGAGAACATAAATGTAAAGGGAGGAACGAAGATGATGAAATGGCTCCATGCAAGTTCGCCGCTCGCGCTCGGCGCGGCGGCGCTGATCGCGCCGCATGCCGTATTCGCGCAGGAGGCCGAACAGCAGGGCGGCATCCAGGAGATCGTGGTTACCGCGCAGAAGAAGTCCGAGAACATCCAGGACGTGCCGATCTCGATCACCGCGGTCGGTGGCGAGGCGCTCGCTGCCACGCAGGGCACCTCGCTGCAGGCGTTGCAGGGCCAGATACCCAACGTCCAGATAGACAATTTCGCCAATACGCCGCAAAGCGCGGTCTTCACGGTGCGCGGCATCGGCGTCATCGAGCCCGATCCCTACGCTGGCAATACGGTGTCCATCGTCGTCGACGGCGTGCCGCAGTTCTTCTCGATGGGCGCGTTGCTCGACCTTTACGACGTCGATCGCATCGAGGTGCTGCGCGGTCCCCAGGGAACGCTCTTCGGTGCAAATACCACCGGCGGCGTGATCAATGTCGTTACCACACAGCCGACCGGAGAGTTCGGCGGGCATGTCAAGGCGGTGTACGGCAATTACAACCGCATGGATCTGACCGGTTCGATCGAGGCTCCGCTGGTCGAGGACGTGCTCTCGCTCAAGGTCGCGGGCATTCACACGCAGCGCAAGGGTTGGGTCACCAATGTGGTGGATGGCTCGGACCTCGGCCGCAAGAACCTCGACGCCGTTCGTGCCTATCTGCGCTTCACGCCGGGTTCGAACTTCGATGCGACGTTGCAGGGCGAATACGTCAACGCCCGCAATGGTTCGCCCATCGTCATCAACGGCGCGCGGACGGGTGAACTGCTCTATGTAGCGCCCGGCACTGCCGGACCGGGCACCGGAGGCATGTACACCAGTCCTTGCGCCACCACCGGCATGTGCATCGCGCCGGACAAGTACTATGGTGCCAACAACTCGGTGCCCGACCAGTCCAACATGGATACCTATTCCGGCACGCTTACTATGAACTGGCGCAACACCGGCCTCGGTGACTGGACCGCGATCACCGGCTACAAGCATTTCAAGCTGCGTGAGTACACCGATCAGGACGGCACTCCGCTGTTCCTCAACGACACCTACCGCCGTACCGAGGGCTGGCAATTCAGCCAGGAACTGCGGACCAACCTGGAACTGACCGACAGCCTCAACGTCCTTGTCGGCGGCTTCTACCTCAAGAACCATTACGACCACATCCAGGCCTATCGCCTGCAGTTCGCCGCACCCGGCCTCCTGCAGACAAACCTGCAGGATCAGGACAACTATTCCATCTCAGGTTTCGCGCAGGCCTACTGGCAGGCGACCGACAGGCTCAAGCTGCAGGCTGGTCTGCGCTATTCGCACGAGAAGACCGAATCGACGCCGAGCCTCATCACCAGCATCGGCGATCCGGCGGGGTCGAACTACACCGGCGTGGGCAACACGGTCATCGGCAGCTTCACCGTGGGCGGGACCAAGAGCTGGAACAACGTCGGGTGGAAGCTGGGCGCCGACTATGAAGTCGCCGACGACACCCTGCTCTACGCAAGCTGGGCGCGCGGCTTCAAGTCGGGCGGTTTCACCGCGCGCGTCGGCGTTCCGGCGGACGGCGACACGCCCTACGATCCGGAGAAGGTGGATACTTTCGAGGCAGGCATCAAGGCCGACTTCCTCGACCGGCACCTGCGCGTGAACCTGGCGGCGTTCTATACCAACTACCGCGACATGCAGGTGGCGCAAATCTACTTCGACGCCGATACCAGCACGCAGGGGAACCGAATCCTCAACGCCGGCAAGTCCGAGATCAAGGGCTTCGAACTGGAGACAACCGCCGTCCCGGTAGAGGGGATGACCCTGCGGGCTTCGCTTGCCTACCTTGATGCCAAGTACAAGGAATTTCTCTACGGCGATCCGCTCTCGGGCCAGATCATCGATCTGGAGGGCTACCGCCTGCAGAATGCGCCCAAGTGGAACGCCAGCTTCGGGGCGAACTTCGTGATCCCGCTCGGCAATGGCGCCGAACTCGTCAGCGATGTCAGCTATACCTACACCAGTTCGAAGTACTACACCGCGATCCTCGATACGCCGCGCTCGAAGATCCAGCCCACGCATCTTGTCGATGCCTCGCTGACCTACAAGCCTGAAGGCGGCGCATGGTCGGTGGGCCTGTGGGCGACCAATCTGCTGGATTCGCGCTATCTTTCAACCGTCTACGACAGTCCCGGCTATGCGGGGCTCGCGGGGTACGCGCCGCCGCGGCAGTGGGGCGGTTCGGTAAACTTCGAGTTCTGATGGATGCCGTCGTCCGGGCTCACCCCCGGACGACGAAGTGGGAGAGCAGGATGAACCGCGTATCAGGTAAAGTCGCCCTCATCACAGGGGGAGCCTCCGGCCTTGGCGCGGCCGATGCCCGGCTGCTGGCGGCGGAGGGCGCCAAAGTCGTCATCACCGACCTGCAGGCCGATCTCGGTGGAGAGGTTGCCGCATCGATCCCGGACGCACTGTTTCTCCGGCACGACGTGCGTGACGAGGCGCAGTGGCAGGATGTGGTCGCGCAGACGATCGCCCGGTTCGGCAGGCTCGACGTGCTGGTGAACAACGCCGGACTGGTGCGTTTCGGCAATGTCGAGGACTGCGACCTCGACATCTTCCGACTGCAGATGCAGGTCATGGTCGAAGGCTGTTTCCTCGGCTGCAAGAGCGCGCTGCCCCATATGACCAAGGGAGGCGGCGGCTCGGTGATCAACGTCGCCTCGGTGGCAGCGCTCAAGGGGATCAGCGCGATTCCCGCCTACAGCGCGGCCAAGGCGGGGGTCATCGCGCTGACCCGCAGCGTCGCGGTGCATTGCCGGGAGCAGGGCTATGGCATCCGCGTGAACGCCATCGCTCCGGGCGCACACGACACGCCGATGACGCGGCAGGCGCTCGACCAGTTACCGCAGGACAATGCCGGACTCGATCAGGTCAATGCCCACGGACAGGGACGTCCTGAGGACGTCGCCAACCTGGTCCTGTTCCTCGCCTCAGAGGAATCGCGCCAGATCACCGGCACGCATATCGTCATCGACAACGGGGAGACCCTGGGGTGAACACAGTGAGGATGACAATCGCGGAAGTCGCCGACCGGCAGGCGATCGCCAATCGTCTGGCGCAGCATAGTCGCGGCGTGGACCGTGCCGACGCTGGCCTGCTGGCGGACTGCTATCATTCCGGCGGCACCGTCGATTATCGCTTTTACGCCGGCCCCGCTGCAGAGTTCGCGACGATCCTGGCGGGCGCGCAGAAGGCCGCCCCGGTTACGCTGCACCGCACCGCGCAGATGTGGATCGAGGTCGAGGGCGAGCGCGCCGCGTCCGAAAGCTACATCATGGCTTATGCTTCCAGCGCAGGGGAGAGTGGCCCGGCGACCCAGCACCTGATCTGCGGCCGCTACCTCGATCGCCACGAACGTCGCGACGGCCGCTGGCGGATCAGCCACCGCACGTATGTGCTCGACACCAGCGTCAACTGGACGGGCGGACTGCCGCTGCCCGGTCTCGGCCCGCTCGGCGGTCACGTGCCGACCGGTGGTCACGGCAGCGCCGACGCCGGAATTGCGCTGCTCGCGCAGGCAAAGGCCCGAAATGCCGCCTCTGGCAATATGACGAGAGGAACCCGACTGATGACCTATGACGACAGCACGATCGATGCGGTGATCTCTCGCCAGCAGATCGCCGACCTCACCATGGCCTACTGCCGGGGCGTGGATCGCGCCGACCCGGAACTCCTGGCAGGTATATTCCACCAGGACAGCACCGTAGTCAGCGGGGCGTTCAACGGCGATGGCCCGACCTTCGCCACCGAAATCTGCAAGCTCGCCGAGGCGACGTTCGAGCAGACCTTTCATTCTATCGCAAATCAGTGGATCGAGATCGACGGCGACGGTGCCGTCGGGGAGACTTACGTGATCGCCGTATCGACTTCGCGCGGCGAAGACAGGACCGATACTCTTACCGGGGGGCGCTACATCGATCGCTTCGAGCGCCGCGAAGGCGTCTGGCGTATCGCCGAGCGGACTTTCGTGCTCGACTGGTTGCGCTCCGAGCCGAGCACGCGCGACATGACCGGCGGGATGTACGCGGCGCTTGACCTGCATGGAACGCGCGGCAAGGCGGACCCGGTCTACACGCTGGCATGTACCTGAGACGGGCCGTCATTTCAGCCAGTTGAACTGCCTCGGCGGCGCAGCGCAGAATGGCTTGCAGGCACGATTGCGGGCCGGTGAGACTAAGGGAGAGACGATCCATGGATGCCACCAGACTGGATGGCGCGGTCGCGCTGGTGACCGGCGCCAACGGCGACATCGGTGCGGCGGTTTGCCGGTTGCTCGAGGAACGGGGGGCCTTGGTCGTGCGCTCCGACTTGCGCGCGCGGTCCGGCGTTTCCGGCGAATTCCTGCCTCTCGACGTCACCAGCGAGGCAAGCTGGGCGGAGACCCTGGCCGCCGTCGAAGACCGCCACGGCGCGCTCGACATTCTCGTCAACAACGCCGGGATCGCGCCGATGGAGCGCATCGATGCGATGGCGCTGGAGGACTGGCGCCGCTGTCAGCAGGTGAACGTGGAAGGCATGTTCCTGGGCCTGAAGCTCGCCTCGCCGCTTTTGACCCGCAGCGGCGCGCGGCGGGCCGGCGGCGCCTCGGTGGTCAACTTGTGCTCCGGTGCGTCGGACCGGCCTGCCGCATTCAGCGCCGCCTACTGCGTGAGCAAGGCTGCCGCAAGAATGCTGACCCGCGCGGCGGCCGTGGAGTTCGCTGCGCTCAAGATGCCGATCCGGGTTAATTCGGTCCATCCCGGCGTGGTCGAATCCGCCATGATGGACGACATCCTCGCCACTTATTCGCGCATCATGGGCGGCACACCGGTGGAGACACTGCGTGCAGGCGTAGCCTCGGGCAACCCCATGGGCCGTTTCGTCGAACCTGCCGAAGTCGCCGAGGCGGTGGCATTCCTCGCCTCCAGTGCGGCGCGCTACGTGCATGGGGACGCCATCCACGTCGATGGAGGATACAGCGCCGCCTAGGGACTGGTCGGGACCGGGAGGGATCAGACGCTCTTCGATCCGGGGCGAATGATCATGGCTGCACGGCTCGGGCGTTCGGGCGCAGCACGCAGCGGAACCCGATGTGCGACGTGGCGGTGTCGATCATCTCGGGATGGCGCGCCGCCGGCCGGTAGCGCTGGCAATAGTTGGCCGCACACAAGTGCGATCCGCCCTTGAGCACCTTGCGGCCGATCCGCACGTGCGGCTGGCCGGGATCGAAACTGTCCTTCAGCTTGCCGCCGCGGGGATTGCTGACGGTGCAGCACGACTGGCCTGTCTTCTTGCGCGGAAAATCGGGCTTGTCGCTCCACCAGTCCGAAGTCCATTCCCATGTGTTGCCGATCATGTCGAGCACGCCGTAGCCGTTGGCGGGGTAGGTGCCGACCGGAGAAGTTCGTTCCCACCCGTCGAGCATCTGGTTGGCGAAGGGGAACAGTCCCTGCCAGTAGTTCGCCATCATCGCGCCATCGGGCGCCAGTTCGTTTCCCCAGGCATAGTCGGCGTCGTCCAGCCCGCCCTTCGCTGCGAACTCGAATTCGGCTTCGGTCGGCAGATCCCTGTCCGCCCACCTGGCATAGGCCTCGACGTCCGCATAGGCGACCTGCACGACGGGGTGATCCCATAGGCCGAGGCTGTCGACGTCGCTGTCGGGGCCGAGCGGATGGCGCCAGTCGGCGCCGAATTCGAAGCGCCACCAGTTGCCGGGATTGGATGTGTCCACCGGCATCGTGGTCTTGTGGAACACCAGCGATCCGGCACGGTCCATGCCAGGCAGCATACCCGGATAGTCCTTGGGGTCAGGCGCGATCTCGGCGACTGTCGTGTACCCGGTTGCCTCGACGAAGGCGGCGAACTGGCGGTTGGTGACAGGCGCGGTGTCGATCCAGAAGCCGTCCACGGAAACCCGGCGCAGCGGGGCTTCCTCCGGGTAGAAGCGTTCGGAGCCCATCGTGAAGGCGCCGCCCGCGATCCAGGTCATGCCAGTCGGCGCAGCGGCCTGTTCCGGTGCGGTCTGGTGGTCGGTATCCATCTCTTGCCCTATTCGTCGCCGCCCTTGCGCAATTTGGCCGGGATGCCTTCCCGATCGAAGACCGGGGTCGAGGAGGTGTAGCGATCCGTCAGCATCAGGGCCAGAGGCCATCCGCGAATGTGCCTAGCCTCGATTAAAGTGGCGGCAATGTCTGGAGAATATCCACGAAGCCCGGACCCATTTCCGTAAGAATGAAAGGGCGCACGCGATGGATGCCGATCCGACACCTGCCGATCCTGACAATGCCTCGGGCGCTTATGTCGCGGCCATGGAGAGGCTCGTCGGAGTGGTGCAGGACTTGTCCCGTGCGCGCGATCTCGACGCCGTCACCGCCGTGGTGCGCGAGGCGGCGCGCAGTCTCACCGGGGCGGACGGCGCGACCTTCGTGCTGCGAGACGGCGACCAGTGCTATTACGTCGAGGAAAACGCCATCGCCCCTTTGTGGAAGGGGCGGCGCTTCCCGATGAGCGTCTGTGTCAGCGGCTGGGCGATGTTGAATGCGCGCAGCGTGGTGATCCCCGACGTCTATGCCGATCCAAGGGTCCCGGTCGAAGCCTATCGCCCCACTTTCGTGAAAAGCCTGGCGATGATGCCGATCCGTCGCACCGCTCCGATCGGGGCTATCGGCAATTACTGGTCGGACCACCGCGTACCCTCGCCGGAGGAACTGTCTATCCTGCAGGCGCTGGCGGATACGACATCCGTGGCGCTGGAGAACGCCGAACTCTACATGCGTCTGCAGGCCATGGTGGGCACGTTGCAGGAGCAGAAGCTGCGGATCAGCGACCAGCACACCAGCCTCGGCGTGTTCACCCGCGCGCTGGCCCATGACTTGCGAGAGCCGGTGCGAACACTGATCGCGTTCTCCGAACTGTTGCGGCAGGGGCCGCAGGACAAGGAGGAAACCTATCTGCGCTACATCGGCGAAGCGGCCGAGCGGATGGGGTCGCTGATCGATTCGGTCGGGCAGTACACCCGGCTCGACGCGCCCGAGCGGTCGGAGCATTCGCTATGCATGCTGGCCGACGTGATCGCCGATGTACGCGGGAACCTCGCCCGCATCATCGCAGAGCGCGACGCCACGATAGTGCATGGTCCGCTGCCGGGAGTTATGGCGGACCCGGTCCATCTGCGGCAGCTGTTCCAGAACCTGATAAGCAATGCCATCCTGCACAACAAGCCGGGGGTGACGGTCACCATCGGCGAGGAGATCGTCGACGGCCGCAGTACTTTCTTCGTCAGCGATGACGGCATGGGCATCCCCGAGGAACAGCGCGAGCAGATTTTCCAGCCCTTCCGCCGGCTGGTCCACCGCAACGATGCGTCCGGGCTCGGGCTGGCGATTTGTCGGCGCATCGTCACGCTCTATGGCGGCCGGATCGCCTGCCTGTCTGCGCCGGGGTTAGGAGCGACCTTCCAATTCTCGCTGCAAGAGGCCGAGCAACCCGGCGATGCGGCGCGGGTCGATGAACGGGCCGATTCCTCCGAGGTGGCGACAGTCCTCATCGTCGATGACCGAGAGGCCGATCTCGAACTGACGGAAATGGCGTTGTTCCGCCGCCCCCGCCTGCGCTGCAACCTGCGCAGCGTGCGCGACGGTCGCGAGGCGCACCGTATCCTGTCGGACCCGGGGAACGGTGTGGATCTGATCCTTCTCGACATCAATATGCCTGATATCGACGGGTTCAGCCTGCTCAGTCAGATCCGGCACGACGAGGCGCTTGAAGAAATCACGGTGATCATGTGCAGCGGGTCTGACCACGAGCCCGACCAGCGACGTTCGGCGGAACTGGGCGCGGCTGGCTATCTGCTCAAGCCGCCGCGCTTCAACAGCTTCCGGGATATCGTTGCTGGCCAGCCAGGCCTGCGCCTGCTGGACGACGGCACCGGCCTGACCTTGATCCGCAAGGCAGGATGACCTGACTTCGGTTCGTCATTGCGATCACACCTTGCGAAGCCCGGAGCAGCAAGGGTGGCCCTTGGTGCCGGGGCCGTTGTCCGCGGGTCACGCCTCTGGCATTCCGGCTCCGGGAAGGCGGCCGGCGACAGCGCACGACTTGGCACATGGCCAATGGATTGCGTCGAACATGTCCCGGTATTGTGCAATCGAAGCCTTTCACCTTGAAAGGCATTGCAATTGCGGCGATGCCTGAGCACCTTGTCAATCCGGCAACAGCCGAACTTCACGCAACACCGATGGAGAGAGGGCGCGATCGATGCCTGAGACTGAAACCACATCCGATATTGCCGCTTTGACTGTACAACTCCTGAGCGCATACCTCTCAAACAACACCGTTGCTGCGGACGATCTTGCTGGCCTGATCCGAACTACCCGCAAGGCGCTCGTCGACGACGCCGCACCGGCGCAAGTAGAGCCCGAAGCACCCACTTACACACCAGCGGTTTCGGTGCGCAAAAGTCTGTCCTCGCCCGACCACATTCTTAGTCTCATCGATGGCAAGCCGTACAAGACGCTCAAGCGCCATCTGGCCAGTAACGGGCTGACCCCGGAACAGTATCGCACGCGCTACAACCTGCCTGCGACATACCCGATGGTCGCGCCCACTTTCGCAGCGCGTCGTCGCGAAATTGCCGAACAGATTGGTCTTGGCAACAAGGGCAAGTCACCTTCCGGCGCTGCCATCGCAGGCATATCGACCGAGGCCGGAACGGAGGTCGCCGCTCCCGAGGTGCATGCTGCCGTCCCCGTGAAGGCAAAGCCGGCAACGAAGCGCAAGCCGCGCAAGGCGGCAGAGAACAGCGATGTACCGGAAACCGTCCGTTCTGTCGCCACGTCCCCCGATGTGGCGGCGGCGGAGCCCGTAGCGCCGCGCCGGAAGAAGGCAGTGGTCAAGTCGAAGGACGTTAAGCCGAGGGCGACCAAGGACGCGATTGCCAAGCCGACACCGGAAAGGAAGGCGGTGTCCGGTTCCGTGGCGGAGACGGCGAAGCCGGTGGCCAAACGCCGTGGCAAGCTCGGGCTGTTCAAGGGCGGTGAGGCCGCTGAAACGGTTTCTGAAGCGCCCGCCGACGTGGCACCTGCCAAGACCGACGGCAAGGCGCGGCGGGCAAGGCGGGTGGCGCGTGCTCCGAAGGACGTACCGCCTTTGGCCGATGCGCGCACTTCCAAGTAAGCTTGATATCGGGGATCGCGCGAATGGCGGGGGCGCCTATTTACGGCCCTGCCCATTCGGAGCACGTCTTTGCCAAGAGCGTGATCCCCATCGGCACCGCCCGTCGCCGATGTCAATGCCAAGGCCGTGCAGTCGGGCTACGGTGCCGATGACCAGCTTTGCTGCAAGCCGCCGCGCAGCATCCGGGCCACGCTCTCGGTCAAGTTCCGATCCGGCACCGGTAACAGGCGCCCCGGTCCAGGGATCGTCGCGGCAGGCATTTCCTGCACTCGCAAGGTGACAGCATGGTTGCCGTCACTAATCTTGCCTCGGAATGATCTGCATGTCGTAAACCACGACCTTCTGCCAGAGATGTTCGCATTGCTTGACGAATGCCTGATGCACCGGGTGATCCTGGTAGATCTTCTGGTCGGTCGCGCTATCGAAATACATCAGTTCCGACACGTCGTAACTTGCGTCGACGACGGAACGCTCCTCGGTAGGCGCCGGGACGCCGATCTGCAGGTCGCGAATGACAGGGATGGCGTGCAAGGTGCGCAGACCTTCGACAAGCAGGTCACGATCGGCTTGGGAACGCGGGTGCTTGAGCCAGAAGAAGACGTGATGCACCAGAGTCGCCGCCGAACCTGTCGGTGTGGCTGCCCTGGCGGGGGAAAGGGCGATCCCGGCGCCGCCCAATGCCATCATCGCTGCCATTTCTCTTCTGCTCGCTTCCATGGTCTTTTCCTTCGATAGGGCGCAGGATAGCGCAGGTTATGCATCAGGCGGCCTTCTGCGCGACGACGCGGATCGTCACGCCGATGTCCCTTCGTATCGCCACCAGCCTGTGCCGGACCTAGACTCTGCCCGCCCTCATTTCCTTGACGGCGTGATCGACTGCCCGTGCGGTCAGCGCCATGAAGGTCAACGACGGATTGACGCAGGATATCGACGCCATCTGCGATCCGTCTGTAACGAACAGGTTCGCCGCATCATGGGCCTGGCTCCACTTGTTCAGCACCGAGGAGCGTGGATCGGCCCCCATGCGTGCCCCGCCCATTTCGTGAATGGCATCGCCCGGCACATGTTCCTTCACCGAACTGGTCACGTTGGTCAGGCCTGCCGCGCGCAGCATGTGTTCGCCCTGTTCGCGCGCGTCGGCCATCATGCGCATCTCGTTGTCGCGGAAGGTGACGTTGAACTGCACCAGCGGCATGCCGAACTTGTCACGTTTGTCGGGATTGAGCGCGATATGGTTATCCTCGTAGGGCAGGCATTCCCCAAATGCGCCCATGCCGAATTTCCATCCGCTGTATCGGCGCATGCCTTCCTTCATCGATGCGCCGAACCCGACGGGCTTGGAAGGTTCGCGGTAGGCGCTGCCCTGATAGCCGTAGCCGCGCCTGAAGCCGACGTCCTCGCCATCGGCATTGTTGCGAAAACGGGGCACGTAGACGCCGCCCGGCCGCCTGCCATATTCGATGAACTCCTCCATGCCCGGGATGTCGCCTTTGACGTTGACGCGGAAGATATGGTCCATGACGTAGCGGCCCAGCGTACCGCTGCTGTCAAAACGGCTCCTCTCGCCTCCTTCGGGGCGTGAATTCATAAGGATCTGGGTGGAAGCCATTGTGGAAGCGCACAGGAATACCAGTCTCGCGGTCACCGTTTCCGCCTGGCCGGTCTTCGTGTCCACGAAGCGCACGCCGGTCACGCGCCTCGTGGCCGGATCATAGTCGAGGTTGGTAACTACGGCGCTCGGGCGCAGTGTCAGGCGCCCCGTGGCTCGTGCAGCGGGAAGGGTCACGGCCTGGGTCGAGAAATAGGCGCCGAAGGAACAGCCGTTCGAACACTGGTTGCGCAGCTGGCATTTGGTGCGGTTCTGCTCGGGCTTGTCTTCCGTCATGTTGGAGAGGCGGGCGTTGATCAGCTTGCGGCCGGGGAACTGGGATTCGAGGCGCTGCTTCATCCATTTTTCCGCGATGTTCATGGGCATCGGCGGCTGGAACTCGCTATCGGGCAGATAAGGCAGCTTCTCGCGCGAGCCCGATACGCCGATGTACTTCTCGACATAACTGTACCACGGAGACAGGTCTTCGTAGCGGATAGGCCAGTCGCCGCCGATGCCTTCGCGCTTGTTCGCTTCGAAATCGGCCGGGCTCCAGCGGAAGCTCCATCGTCCCCATATCAGCGACTTTCCGCCCACCGCGCCGGGCCGGATCCAGTAGAACTTGCTGCCCGAGGCGTAGTCGTAAGGGTTCAGCCGGTCGTTGTTGTAGAACGCCTGGTTGCTGGGGGACACATAGCCGTGCCGGGCGATGAAATAGTCGCTCTGCATAAGCTGGTCGGGCATGATGTTGCGGGCAGGTACTTCATATGCGGGCTTGCCGTCATACGTGTAATCCTCGCCATGCTCGACCATGTGGCCACGGTCGAGCATGAGGACGCGGAGCCCTTTCTCAGTCAGTTCCTTGGCCGCCCAGCCTCCGCTGATTCCGGAACCGATGACGATCGCATCGAACCTGTCCGTCGAAGCCATGATGATCCTCTCCTGGAGCTTTTATGTCAGAGACAGAAGGTGAAGGGTCAGAAGCGCAGGGAGCGCAGCGTCTCGAAGCTCTTCGTAATGTCGGGAATGTAGGGGGGCGGGGCCTCGTCATTCTCGACATAGAAATGCTGCACGCCGGCGACGCCGTTGAGCTTGAAGATACCGGCAAAATCGATCGTGCCGCTGCCGACCGAGGTCATGCTGCGGTCGGCGCGCATGTCCTTGACGTGATAGGAGTAGATGCGGCCCGCCAGGCTGCGGATCAGCGCCTTCGGATCCTGTCCGGCATGGACGGCCCAGTACAGGTCCAGTTCGATCTTCACCAGCCGTGGGTCGCAAGCCCTTGTCAGCCGGTCGAACAGGCTGATCCCGTCGGGCCTGATCGTGAACTCGAAGTCGTGATTATGGTAGGCAAAGTCGAGGCCAGCGGCTTTGAGTTGCTGGCCGAAGCGGTTGATGTTGACCAGTGCGGCGTCCCAGGCCTTTGCATTGCGATACTTGTCGACCATGTAGGGAAGGACCACGGTTGTCGCGCCCAGCGTCTTGGCCATCGTCACGCTGGTGTCGAACTTCTCGAGCAGTGCGTCGTAACCGATGTGAAGCGAAGGGCATTTGAGGTTCAACCGGTCCATGGCGGCGCGCAGCAGCCCATGATCCATGGCGTCATAGCCCCCGCCACCGAATTCGACCTCACGGTAACCGACCCGGGCGACTTGCTCCAGAGTGGCGACCGGATCGGCTGCGAACAGGTTGCGCACCGTATAGAGTTGCAGGCCGATGGTGGGAATTCTGCCTGCCCGGGCGGCATTGGCCTGAAAGGGTACGGCAGCGAGCGCGGCCATGCCACCTGCGCCCAGCATCATGGAACGACGGTCGAGGATCATGCGGAATAGACCTTGTTGACTTGGGAATAGGGGAAGGCGCCGTTGTATTCGCCCGGGACCGGCAGGTATTCGCGTTCCTGGGTGATCCCTATCTCGGACGTGTAATAGCCGGTGATCACCATCTGTCGGAACGCCTCGAAGAACTCCTCGCCCTTGGGTATCTCATCGTTCATCGCCAGGGTGAGGAGGGCGTCATGCTGTTCCGGTGATGCCTGTACTGCCGACACCTTGTAATCCTGCCAGCAGCGCGCATCGATCTCCGCCAGGCCCATGAGGATCGGATCTCTGTCTTCCGCCACGGACCAGTCCGCCAGCAGTTTCTCGATGTACGCGGGAACGCCGGCCTCGATCGCGCCGGGCGTATCTGTCGCGGGCAGTATCCGCTCGCACAGCGCGGTCATCAGCGCGCGCTGGTCGGGCGTGAACAACTGCAGGCCGGGCGCGCCCTGATCAATGACGGCGCCGGGCGGGATCATGCCGGCCGCGCGCGCCAGTGGGGCGAACAACCCGGCGCCGAACATGGCAACCATGCCCGCCAGAGCATATCTGCGATCCATCATTGTTCTGCTCCCTTCAGATCCTGCGAGATGGCATCCTCCGGCAGCGGCCGGACCCAGATGTTGCGGAACGACACAGGGCTATCGTGATCCTGCAACTGGATCGGCGCCTTGTCCGCGTGGGCTTGGTACCGGGCGACCTTGCGCCAGGCGGTCGTTCCCAGCATTGCCTGATGGTTCTGCACCAGCACGCCGTTGAGGATCGCGGTGACGTAGGCGGGGCGCAGCAGGCGTCCATCGGCGGCGAAGCGCGGCCGCTCGAAGATGATGTCGTAGCTCTGCCAATCGCCCGGCGGACGGGACGGGTTCACCAGCGGCGGCTTCCAGGCATAGACCGAACCCACCGTGCCATCGGCATAAGTGGCGTTGCGATAGCCGTCGAGGATTTGCACCTCGTAGCGCTGCATGAACCAGATCCCGCTGTTGCCGCGATCTTGCGAGCTTTTGGTCGGCGGATTGGGGGACCGGAACTCCAGATGCAACTGGACGTCACCGAACTCCTGCCTGGAGATGAGGTTGTTTTCGCCGCCGCTCGATGCCCGTGACGGGACCGTCATCACGCCCTTGTCCAGCGTCCACGGCCCCCGTTCACCGTGCCAGGCGTTCATCGATGTCCCGTCGAACAGGACGATCGCGTCCGAAGGTACGCCGCCGGCCTTCGCAGCGGGAGTGACCACGGCCGGTGCGGGACGGTCGGGGTCATGCACATGCCACTTGCCGCCCGGCAGGATCGGCGTGTCCTTGAAACCCGGCCTGTCCGATGTCGGAGGCTGGGACTGCGGACCTTGGGATTGCGCCGGTGCGCCGATCAGGATGGCACCGGCGATCGCGATGCGAATGGCTTTCATGTTTGCGCTCCCGTTCATGTCCTGTCGATCGCGCGATAAGCGGCGACCAGTCGATCTTCGCCTTCTCGCCCGGCCAGCGAATTGCCATGTTCCATGCCGATGACGCCGCCATAATTGCGTGCGCGCAGCCAGCGGACGACGTTGGCGTAGTTGATCTCGCCCGAGCCAGGCTCCTTGCGGCCGGGGTTGTCGCCAAACTGAATATACCCGACTTCGGGCCAGCAGGTGTCGAGCGTGGGGATCAGGTTCCCCGACTGGATCTGCTCGTGATAGAGGTCCGCCAGAATCTTGACGCCCGGGCTGTCCACTCCGCGAGCGACTGCATAGCCTTGTGCGATGGAGCGCATGTAGACGCCGGGATGGTTGGTGCGCGTATTGAGCGGCTCCATCACCAGCACCAGTCCATGCGGCGCGACGATGTCGCCGGCCCGACGCATGCAGTCGATGATGCGCCCCGTCTGTATCTCCTCGGGAACCTTGCGATCCATGAAGCCGGGGACGACGGTCATGTGCTTCGCGTTGAGCCGCTTGGCGACTTCGACCGAAGCGCGGATGTCGGCGAGAAACGCTTCCCGGTCGGCAGCGTCGTCGCCGCCCAGGATGGGGCGCGAATCCGCCCATTTCGGCATGCTGGCCACGAATACACCCATGATCATGCCGTGCCGTGCAAGCGTGCGCGCCATCGCCTCCTGCTGCTCGGGCGGTCGTTGGCGCGCCTCGTTGTCTTCCCAGGCGCGAAAGCCCTGGCCGGCGGCATAGGCGATCTGTTCCAGCAGCCCGCCGCGGCTGGCAAAGCTGCCTTCATGCGGCGCATAGCCGAGAGAAAAGCGCGCGGCGTTCGAGCTTCCCTTGCCGGCGGCGAAGGCCAGATCAGGTGCCGCGGCTGCGGTAAGGCCCGTCGCCATCATGGTTCGGCGGGACACCTTCACGCCGCAGCCTCCTTGCGGTGAACGCTTCGTCGATCGGCCAGCCAGATCGCGCCGAACACGACCAGAAGGCACAGGGGCACGAAAGCAAGACGGGCGAACGATTGCGATGCGGCGGCGTCCTCCACTGCGCGCAGGGCATCGCCGCCGAGGCGGGTGAATGCCTCAGGCCCCCCGGCGAGTTCCACCTTGGCCAGGTCGAACATCTCGCCCAGGCGCGGCAGCACGAAGAAGCTGGCAAGCGCGCCAGCCGAACCGACCAGCCCAAGCGCCCAGGCATCGCCGCGCGGATAGCGTTCCGCAACGGAGGCCAGCATGGTCGGCCACATGGCGCACACGCCAAGCCCCCAGACGGTCGAGGCGAGGATGGCGGATGCGGGAGATTGTGCCCGCGACAGCATGAACAGGCCAATCGCGGCGAGCAGGCTGGAAACCCACAGCAGGCCGGGATTGGACAGGCGGCCCGCGATACGCCCTGCAAAATGGCGGAAGACGAACATCAGCGCGCTGACATAGACAAGCAGCAATATGCCGCGCATTCCGACCCGGTTGCTGAGCGCGACGTCGAGCCATTGTCCGGGCGCCAGTTCGGACGAGGCGGTCAGGAACATGGCGCCGAACCAGATGAAGAAGCTGGGCCGGCGGAACACTTCGAGCATCATGTCCTTCATGCCCCGATCGCCAACGGGCTGGGGTGGGGCTGGAAAGCGGGTGGTCGCTGCGATCAGGATGACGCCGATGGCGGGCAGATAGACCAGCGCCATGATCGCCTGCCACGGCAGCAGCGGCGCGAGGAACACGCCGGCCAGTCCGCCGACGATGAGACCTCCGGGATACCAGGCATGCAGGACGTTCAGCCGGTGCGTCGTGTCCTCCGGATAGAGACGGGCGGTCAGCGGGTTGATCGAGGCCTCGGCAAAGCCCCAGCCGATGCCGCTCGACAGCATGCCCAGCCAGACAAGATGATAGACGGTCATGCCACCAGCCATTGCTCCAGCGCCAATGACAAGCGTCGTTCCGATCAGAAAGGCGATGCCGCAGCCAATCAGTACCTGACGTATTCCAAGCCTGTCGAGCAGGGCGCTCACAACGAAAACCGTTATCGAAAATCCCAGGAAGGCTGATCCCAGCGCCGCGCCGATCAGTTCCCCGGCCGTGATGGGGGTCACCGGATCGATCCACTCTGCTTTCAGGCTGCTTGCCACGGCTGCGCGCAGCGATGCGCTCATCGAGGCGGTGAACAGCGCCAGGACGCCCAGCCAGAATAGTTTGCGCCGGTTGATGTCCGTCATGTCGGCTTCTCTCCCTTGGCTCCGCCGATCCTTGCCGATCGGAGCATGTCCCCTTTTGTTGTCGGCTAGGACGTTGGCTGTCGGCGAGCGTGAATCCGTCGCAGATCAGGCCGGAATGACGAAGTATGCAGCGCGCAGGGGCCTTGGGTCAGTGTTCTCATGTCGCAGCGTATCCCCCTTTCACCACAATCACTTCGCGCTCTTGAGATAGGCAATGATAGCCGCCCGCTTGGCGGGATCGGGCGTGGCGATCGGCATGCGGCTGCCGGGAATCTTCCGGGTCGGCGCGGCCAGATATTCGTCCAGTGCCTGCTCGTCCCACGTCAGCTTCGATGCCTTGACTGCGGGAGAGTAATTGAAGCCGGGCAAGGTGCCTGCAGTGCGGCCGAACACACCCTTGAGGTTCGGGCCGACACCACTCTTGCCGCCGGATTGTACGCTGTGGCAGGCCCGGCATGTCGCGAAGACTGATGGAATTGCGGCATCGGTCTGCGCCAAGGCAGGCCATGCCGGAATCAATGCTAGCGCTATCACAAAGATGCCGGATCTTCTCTGCACCCTCGATTCTCCATCCGCCCATTAATATTATTTACCGGTAAAATTGCCCAGAACAGTCGCCGGATCAAGAGGCGGAATGGCCATTTTGTCCAATTTTTGAGGAGGGCAGAATGGCGAGGCTGGGCTTGAGTGCATCTTCGGTCGTCCTTTTTCGGCCGAGTCACGCAATTCGGACCCCGAAGCCTGTTCGCGATCAAGATCTTCCCGAGGGCATTGTCGAAGTCTCGAATACGCTTTAATACTCCTACAAATAATTTTGAGTCAGGAGAGTTGCGAGTGGATTTTTCACGTCGAGCCGCACTTTTTGCCGCGGCTGCGGTATCACTTGCGGCAGCTCCGCGGGTGTCTGCCGCCTCCTCGAAGACGAGTGCAGGATCGCTGGCAATGCGGCCGCCGATGGGCTGGAACAGTTGGAACAGTTTCGCGGGGACCATCAACGAGGCGCAGGCTCTCGAAACTGCGGCCATCATGCAGAAAACGCTGCTACCTTTCGGATACGACGTCTTCACGGTGGATATCCAGTGGTATGAGCCGGAAGCGAGCAGCTATACCTACAACCCCAATCCGGTCCCCGCTCTCGATGCTTACGGGCGGCTCGTTCCGGCGCCCAATCGCTTTCCTTCGGCAACTGGCGGCAAGGGATTTGCGCCGCTCGCGGAGCGGGTTCATGCAATGGGGCTCAAGTTCGGCATTCACGTCATGCGCGGAATTGCGCGCCATGCCGTGAAACGGAACCTGCCGATCGAAGGAACGAACCTGCGGGCGCAGGATATCGCGGATACGTCCAGCATCTGTTCCTGGAATCCCGACATGTATGGCGTCGATATGACCAGGCCGGGCGCTCAGGAGTATTATGACGGTCTGTTTCGTCTTTACGCTTCCTGGGGTGTGGATTTCGTGAAGATGGACGACATGAGCCGCCCTTACGACGCTCACGCGCCCGAGATCGAAGCTGTCGCGGGTGCAATCGCACGCTGCGGTCGTCCGATCGTGCTTAGCCTCTCGCCCGGCGAGACGCCGGTGTTGCGCGGGGACCATGTGCGTCGCCACGCGCAGATGTGGCGCATATCGGATGATTTCTGGGATGAATGGTCTCAGCTGGAAGCGCAGTTCACGCGGCTTGAGAACTGGACGCCATTCCGGGGGGCAGGGTCCTGGCCGGATCCCGACATGCTTCCTCTTGGCCGTCTGGCGCTTGGCGACAGGGACACCCGTTTCACGCCTGACGAGCAGCGCACGCTGATGACCCTGTGGTCGATCACCCGTGCGCCGCTCATCATGGGAGGCGATTTGCGCCATCTCGATGCGCCGACGCTTGCATTGCTGACCAACCCGGAAGTTCTGGCGGTCAACCAGGCCAGCCGTGACAATCGCCCGCACTTTCTGGAAGACGGCCTGCGTGTTTGGTCGGCCGCAAGCGAGGACGGCAAGGCCCGCTATCTGGCCATGTTCAATCTCGGCAAGGAGGCGCGCGAGGCTTCGGTTCCGCTAGCGGCGCTGGGCATCAAGGGGTCGGTCAGCGTTCGGGACTTGTGGGCGCGTAGCGATCTCGGCAATCAAGACGGCAGGTTGACGGCGCGGCTGTCATCTCATGGTAGCGCCATCTTCCGTCTGGAATGATCACTCGGCGCGAAGGTGGGATATCGATGGAATCGCTTTCGTTTGCCTGATGAGAAGGTTGCGTTAGCGATCCCTTGCGACAACGCATGATGGTCCCGTCGTTATTGCCGTGCCGGTTGCGATGGTTCACAAGGCCGGAATGTCCGAGAAGATAAAGAACGAGGGTTCCGCAAAGGCATCGCGCCGTCATCGCGACGTGCCGACGATCAGCGACGTCGCTGAGCATGCAGGCGTATCGCAGATGACGGTGTCGCGCGTCATCAACAACCGGACCACCGTTCGCCCGTCCACCCGGGAAAAGGTGGAGCATTCAATCAGGGCGCTGAACTATGCGCCGAGCGTTGCGGCCCGGACACTGGCCGGCGGTGAGGAAATGCGGATCGGGCTGCTCTACAGCAATCCTTCTTCGTCGTATCTCAGCGAGTTCCTCGTGGGGGGGTTGGACCAGGCCAGCCGGTACAATGTCCATCTGCTTGTCGAGCAGTTTGAGGATGGCCGGTCGGTGGACGAGCTCGTCCGGCACCTGCAGCGAGGGCGACTGAACGGCATCATTCTGCCTCCGCCGCTATGCGATTCACCCGAGATGCTGGAGGCGCTTCAGGTCGCGGGAATTCCGTCCGTTTCTGTCGCAACCGGCTACTCGCCCAAGGGTGGTGCGATCGTCAGCATCGATGACTTCCATGCCGGAAGCGAGATGACGCGGCATCTCATCGCGCTGGGGCATGTCCGGATCGGTTTCATCAAGGGCAACCCCAACCAGCAGGCCAGCGAGCGTCGCTACGAAGGCTATCTGGCGGCTTTGGCGGAAGCCGGGCTGGAACTCGAACCGGCGCTGGTCGCGCAGGGCTTCTTCACATATCGCTCGGGACTGGATGCAGCCGAACAGATTCTCGATCTCAAGGACCCGCCGACGGCGATTTTCGCCAGTAACGACGACATGGCAGCCGCGACGGTTGCCGTCGCCCATCGCCGTGGTCTCGATGTTCCGGGCGATCTTACGGTTTGCGGATTCGACGATACCTTGCTTGCGACGACCATATGGCCTGAACTCACGACGATCCGCCAGCCGATCAGCGACATGTCCCGTAAGGCCGTGGACATGATCGTCCGGCACCTTCGCAACGAGGGTGGCAAGGAAGCAGACCTGTCCGGACATACGACACATGTCGTACTGGATTATGCGCTAATCCGGCGTCAGTCCGATGCCGCGCCTCGTAGAAGGCCGCGTAACCGTAGTCGAGGTTGAGCGCTCGCGTGCACCTGGATTTCATTTAGTCCGAGAAAAAACCGTCGTCATGCGCCGCACCCCCTCGACACACTTTGATGATAGCGATAACAATGCGTTCGTCTGTTCGCGTTGACGGACCGAAGTACGAACTTCGGCGAGGTCGAGGCGCAAGAGAGGATGCGTTTGTGAAGATCAGTGATTTTGACAGGCCGGTGTCTTGGCCGCGATGACTGTCGCACCTGCGGCGCGTCTCCGTGTGCGCCGCTAAAGGCGGAATAGCGCATCGTAAAATGCGCTTCCTGGGAAGTCGCGCACCGTCGTCAAGACGGCGTGTTCGAACTCCGGAGGCGAGAGCAAGTAGAGGGAGTAGAGGGATATGAAGGACAAGGCGATTGCGGGCGTGTTCGCGCGCAAGGCAGCGATGGCGCTGGGACTCTCCTGGATCGCGCTGGGTATGGCGGCGGGTACGGCCATGGCCGAGCCGATGGCGCTGCTGGACCGCAACGGCAGCCGCGTGGCGATCGAACCTTATGCCCCCAACATCGTGCGCGTCACGATCGCACTCGACCCCGAGCTTGCCAGTGCTGCGCCCGGCGAAGGGCCGAACGCTAAGGCGGACACTACCGGCTGGAGCCATCGCGCCGATGCCTCTGGCGACATCTTTACCTCCTCCGCGCTGACGCTGACCGTCGATGCCAAACCCTATCCCCCGGCGCCGACGATGATGGAGCGCTACTTCGCGCCCTCGCTGCCGCCCGTCAGCTTGTCGGTCAAGGCCGCCGACGGCGCCCCGCTGGCCCGCATGACCGGGTGGGAGATGGCGCCCGTTACCGTCAACGGCGAGAAGACGTTCAAGATGGGGGCGACCTTCGATTCCCCTGCAGACGAGCATTATTACGGGCTCGGCCAGAACCAGGAGGGCACGCTGGATCTTCGTGGCCGGCAGATCGACTGCGCGCACAACTACGATGCCCCTGCCGGTGAAACCGTCTGCGTGCCGTTCATGGTCACGAACAAGGGCTACGGCATCGTCTGGGACAACCCGGCGCGTACCACCGTCTGGCCCGGTCTCCACGGCAGCACGCGCTTTCAGTCGCAGGTCGGCGAGCGCGTGTCGTTCTTCATCATCACGGGCAAGACCGCGGACGAGCTTTACGCGGGTTACGCGAAGCTGACCGGCGCCACGCCGTTGCCGCCCAAGGCAGCGTTCGGTCTGATCCAGAGCAAGGCCCGATACGAGACGCAGAAGGAGCTGCTCGACATCGCGCAGGGCTATCGCCAGCGCAAGCTGCCGATCGACGTCATGGTGCTCGACTGGTTCTACTGGTCGCGCATGGGGCAACTCGACATCGACCGGACTTACTTCCCCGACCCCAAGGGTATGAACGACCAGCTCAAGTCGATGGGCATGCGCTCGATCATCAGCGTCTGGCCGCGGTTCGAACGAGAATCGCGCTATTTCGACATGCTCGACTCCAAGGGCTGGCTGCTCAAGGACAAGGAAGGCAAAACGGTCGACGGTCTGCCCGTCCGCTTCGACCGTGCCGGCGCCCTGATCGACAGCACCAACCCGGAGGCGCGGGCGTGGTTCTGGGGCAAGCTGCGCGACAATATCGCGTCCGAGGGCTTCGACTGGTTCTGGCTCGACGAGACCGAGCCCGACTTGGTGCCGGACGGTTATTTCTATTCGGTCGGTTCGGGCGACCGATATCACAACCTCTTTCCGCTGGTGCATACGAGCGGCGTCGCGGAAGGGTCGGAGCGTGATCGTCCGAACTTCCGCAACCTGATCCTCTCTCGCGCGGCCTACCTTGGTTCGCAGCGGACGGGTGGGCTGTTCTGGTCGTCGGACGTGCGTTCGACCTGGGATGCGCTCAGGCGGCAGGTGCCGGCGGGCCTGGGCTTCACGGCGACGGGGCTGGCCTACTGGGGCAGCGATATCGGCGGCTGGCAGTGGCCGAGCGGGCCGAAGGCGCAGCACGCGCCGCTTGTCGATCCGGCGGGCGCGACGGCGATGGGCGCGGACTATACCGATTATCCCGAACTCTTTGTCCGATGGTTCGAATACAGCGTCTTCACGCCGACCTTGCGCATTCACGGCCAGCGGCCCGGCACTGCGCTCTGGGAATACGGCAAGGCGGCAGAGCCCATCCTCGCCGAGAACCTGCGCCTGCGCTACACGCTGATACCGTACCTCTATTCGCTGGGCCGGGGCACGTATGAAACCGGCGCGCCGTTCATGCGTGCCTTGTTCATGGACTTCCCGAACGATCCCAAGGTGACGACAATCGGTGACCAGTACATGCTGGGCAAGGCATTCCTCGTCGCGCCGGTGACCGAGCAGGGACAGACCCGCAAGTCCGTGTACCTGCCCGCTGGCACCGCATGGTACGATTACTGGACCAACCAGCGCTATGAGGGCGGCCAGACCGTCGAGGTGGATGCCCCGATCGAACGGATCCCGGTCTTCGTGAAGGCCGGTTCGATCGTGCCGCTGGGCGCGCAGGTGGAGAGTACCGCCAGCAAGCAGGCGCTGGAAAGCATCCGTGTCTATCCGGGCGCGAATGCGACCTTCACGCTTTACGACGACGACGGCACCACCAATGCCTATCGCGGCAAAGGCGGCAGGAAAGCCGAACTCGTCTGGGACGACGCCACGGGCAAACTCACCAGCCGCCAGCCGCTGCCGACCGGACAGGCGCTGACCGGCCTCGTCAGGATCATGGGCGGGCGGTAAGCCGGTCTTCGCAAGCGTTTCAGGAGAGTAATCGATGACCGGAATCAACCGCCGCCAGCTTGGCATGGGGCTCGGTGCTGCGGCACTCGGCGCGGCGCTCGGCGGACGTGGCGCTGCGGCGCAAGTGCAGGGTGTCGCCGCCGCTGCTGCAGGACCGGGCGCGGACGGGCTTTCGTTCCCCCAGGGTTTCCTCTGGGGATGCGCTACCGCCGCCTACCAGATCGAGGGCGGCGTCAAGGAAGACGGTCGCGGCGAAACCAACTGGGACGTGTTTTCGCACACGCCCGGCAAGACCACGGATGGCGGCACCGGGGACGTCGCGTGCGACAGCTATCACCGTTACGCCGAGGACATCGCGTTGCTGAAGGCGCTGGGCGTCAAGGCGTATCGCTTTTCGGTCGCGTGGTCGCGCATCTTCCCCAGCGGCCGGGGCAAGCCGAACCAGAAGGGGCTCGACTACTACAATCGCCTCATAGACGGACTGCTCGCTGCGGGGATCGAGCCGCACATGACGCTGTTCCACTGGGACTTGCCGACCGGTCTCAAGGGGGGCTGGCAATCGCGTGACACCGCCTACGCCTTCGCCGATTACGCCGGGTACATGGCGGGTAAGGTGTCCGACCGCGTGAAGCACATCATGACGGTGAACGAGCTGCGCTGCTTCACCGACCTGTCCTACATGACCGGCGGCAAGGCGCCTGGTCTGAAACTGCCGATGGCCGACGTGAACCAGGTCCGTCACCACGGAGTCCTGGCCCACGGCCTTGGCGTGCAGGCGATCCGTGCGGCGGCGAAGCCGGGAACCGAGGTTGGCCTTGCCGACAATGCGACGATCTTCGTACCGGTCATCGAAACCGAAGAGCACATCGAGGCAACCAGAAAGGCGATGCGCGAGGAGAACGCGATGTTCCTCACCGCGATTCTCGAAGGCCGCTATCTCGACAGTTACCTTGCCGCACAGGGCGCCGACGCGCCAAAGGTGAAGGACGGTGACATGAAGGCGATCGGCAGCGCGCTCGATTTCGTCTCGCTCAATATCTACACGCCTAACTTCGTGCGCGCGGCCGATACGCAGAGCGGCTACGAGGTGCTGCCGCACCTCGCGAATTCGCCGCGGATGGCGTCGCCCTGGCTCTACGTCGGGCCGGAGGCGCTGTACTGGGGCGTGCGGACCGTCAACGATCTGTGGAAGCCCAAGAAGATCTACATCTCGGAGAACGGCTGTTCCGCCGACGATCCGGTGGCTCAGGACGGCAAGGTCTACGATGCCGATCGGGTGATGTACTTGCGCAATTACCTCACTCACCTCCAGCGCGCTGCGCGCGAGGGATTGCCGGTCAAGGGCTACTTCCTCTGGAGCCTGATGGACAATTTCGAGTGGGAGGACGGTTACACCAAGCTGTTCGGCATCCACCATGTCGACTTCAAGACCCAGAAGCGCACGCCCAAGCTCAGCGCTGACTGGTATCGGGAACTGGTGCGGACCAACCGGCTGGTCTGATGCCCGGCAGCCCCGGAGAATGTCCGGGGCGAAGCGGCTGCGGCACGGCGCCGGGAAATGGCAGTTCTGCCAGAATTGAATGCGATGGAGGAGTGGATGGTGAGGATCGGACTACTTGCTGCAGCTGCCGTCGTTGCGACGGCGCAGCAGGCCGTCGCGGCGGAGGGCCAATCACCGCGCGAAATCCGCATCGATGTTGCGGCGCCGACCGGGCCGGTGGACAGGTTCTTCGACCTCTCGGTCGGTTCCGACTTTCCGGGTACGCTGATCCGCGAAGACAGCCAGGCGCAGCTCAAGATCGCTGCGGATGAGCTGGGATTCCGCTACATCCGGTTCCACGACATTTTCCATGACGCGCTGGGCACCGTGCGCAAGGTGGACGGCAAGGTCGTCTACGACTGGACGAAGATCGACCAGCTTTACGATGCCCTCAAGGCAAAGCGCATCCGGCCATTCGTCGAACTTGGCTGGACGCCGGCGGTGATGCGCACCTCGCCGCAACAGCTGTTCTATTGGAAGGGCAATACCTCGCACCCCGATGCGGCGATGTGGCGCGATCTCGTCACCGCTTTCGTCACGCATGTGCGCGAGCGCTACGGTGCTGAGGAAGTGCGGCAGTGGTATTTCGAATTGTGGAACGAGCCGAACCTGGACGGATTTTGGGAAAAGGCGGACCAGGCCGCATACTTCGCCCTCTATTCCGACACCGTGCGGACCATCAAGGCGATCGACCCCGCGCTGCGCGTCGGCGGCCCGGCGACGGCGGGCGCCGCGTGGGTGCCTGAATTCCTCGGGTATGCTGCGGACAACAAGCTGCCGGTCGATTTCGTGGCGACGCATACTTATGGTGTCGATGGCGGCTTCCTGGACGAGGAAGGCAAGCAGGACACCAAGCTTTCACCCTCGCCCGACGCCGTGGTTGGTGATGTTCGCAAGGTGCGCGGGGAAATCGAGGCATCGGCCTTCCCCGGAATCCCGCTGTTCTTCACCGAGTGGAGCACCAGCTATACCCCGCGCGACTTCGTCCACGACAGCTATGTGAGCGCGCCCTACATCCTCAGCAAGCTCAAGGCGACGCAGGGGCTGGTGCAGGGCATGAGCTACTGGGCCTATACCGACCTGTTCGAGGAACCCGGCCCGCCGCCCACTCCCTTCCACGGCGGTTTCGGATTGATGAACCGCGAAGGCATCCGCAAGCCCGCGTGGTTTGCCTACAAGTATCTGAATGCGATCAGGGGGCAGGCGCTCGCCACCGGAGACGCGCAGGCCATGGCGGCCGCGGACGGCAAGCGGGTGACGGCGCTCGTATGGGACTTCCAGCAACCGGTGCAGGCCGTCAGTAACAAGCCGTTCTACACGCGGCAGGTTCCCGCGACGCCGGCCAGGAAGGCGACATTCCGTTTCTCGCATCTGGCCAAGGGCACGTATCGGCTGCAGGTCCACAAGACCGGCTATCGGCTGAACGATCCGCTCTCGTCCTATATCGACATGGGGATGCCGGCCTCGCTCAGCCCCGTGCAACTGGAGCAACTCCAGCGCGAAACCGCCGACAGGCCCGAGCAGGACAAGCCCATCCGCGTCAGCAAGGATGGCACCGCCACCGTCGAAGTCGCGATGCGCAGCAACGACGTGGCACTCGTCACGCTGGAGCCGACAGGCAAGTGAGGACACCGCGATGAGCATCACCCGCCGCACCATGTTCCAGGGAGCGCTTGCCGGCGCAGCAGCGCCCGCGCTCGCCCCTGTGCTTGCCCCCACGATCGCCCATGCACTGACGACAGGGAAGGGTGCATCCGCGCCGCAGTGGGGTGCCGGGGCGGAGGGGCAGCGCAAGGCGGACCTCGGCAACGGGTTCTACCGCAACCCCATCGTCTCCGGCGACCACCCCGACCCTACGATCCTAAAGGACGGCGACGTCTATTACATGACGTTCTCGTCCTTCGATTCCTATCCGGGACTGGTCATCTGGCGCTCGACCGATCTGGTCAACTGGGCACCCGTCGGCCCGGCGCTGCACAGGAACCTGGGCACGATCTGGGCGGTGGACCTCGTCAGGCACGACGGTCGCTACTTCATCTACATCCCCGCCGATCCCAAAGGCGAGGGCTGGTCGATCTTCGTGATCTGGGCCGATGACATCGCCGGGCCGTGGAGCGAGCCGGTCGACCTGAAGATCAGCGGGTGCATCGACCCCGGTCATATCGTCGGCGAGGACGGCAGGAGATACCTCTTCACCAACGGCATTCGCAAAATCCGACTGACGGACGATGGTCTGGCCACCGATGGACCGCTGGAGAAGGCCTACGATCCGTGGCGCTACCCGGACGACTGGGTGGTCGAAAACTTCGCGCCCGAAGGACCCAAGCTGCTGCGCAAGGGCGATTGGTTCTACCTCGTCACCGCTATCGGCGGCACGGCGGGGCCGGTGACCGGGCACATGGTCATCGCCGCGCGTGCGAAGTCGATCCACGGCCCGTGGGAGCATTGCCCGCACAACCCCCTGGTGCGCACGGTAAGCACGGACGAACCATGGTGGTCGCGCGGCCATGCCACGCTGGTGGAAGGACCGGCTGGCGACTGGTGGATGGTCTATCACGGCTATGAGAACGGCATGAGGACGCTTGGTCGCCAGACCCTGCTGGAGCCGGTAGAATGGACTGCGGACGGCTGGTTCCGTGCAAGGGGCGGCGATCTCTCGATGCCGTTGCCCAAGCCTCGGGGAGGGAGGCCGAGCGCATCGGCCCCCGGACTGTCGGACGACTTCGCGAAGGACCGCATGGGGGTACAGTGGAGCTTCCACGCGCCCCGGCGCGGCGAAGCGGAACGCGCGCGCTACGAAGCGGGCGGACTGGTCATCGCCGCGAGCGGGACCTCGCCGGTCGATTCCTCGCCGCTGACATGCCTGGTCGGCGATCGCAGCTACGAGGCTGAAATCTCTATCGACCTTGCGGGTGATGCCGAGGCGGGCGTGCTGCTGTTCTACAACCACAAGGCTTTCGTCGGGCTCGGTTTCACGCCGGACAAGCTCAAGGTCTACGAATATTCCGAAGACCTGCCCTGGGCGGCGGTACCGCACCAGGCGCGCAGCGTGCGCCTTCGCGTGACGAACGAGGAGAACGTGGTCACGCACCATTACTCCTACGACGAGGGTCGCACGTGGCAGCGCCACGGCACGCGCATGGAGGTATCCGGCATTCATCACAACGTCTTCGGCGGCTTTCTCAGCCTGCGCCTGGGCATCTACGTTGCGGGCGCAGGGCAGGCGAAGCTGCGGGATTTCCGGTATCGGGCAATCGGCAACGCCCGGACCGGCTGACCGTCGCAGCGCAAGGCGACGGTCACGGCGCACCGCCCCGATCCCTCCTCCAAAGGGGCGGTGCGCCGATGACGGCATCATGATCTCGATCTGATTGCGGCCGGACCGATGCGGCAAGGTTGCCTGTGCACGACCGGCGATGCCGGATCATGTTTCTTTGAGGGAGGGGGAGAAGGGGCGTCCCTTACTTCCGCTGCCCCAACCCTGTCGACGCCCAATAGATCCCGCCCATCAGGTGTGAGAGGTACTGCGGGTCCCGGTACATCTCCACGTCATGACCGAGCGTGGTCACGAAGACGCGGCCCTTCTCCCAGGTGTGGTACCAGGCGATGGGATGGTCCCGGCCCATCGGTCCGGCGACCTGGCCCGGCCAGATGCGGGTGGGATCGTAACTGCTCTCGTCGACGCCGAGCACGGTGTTGATCCGGATGCCGTATGGGTTGGAGGTTACGTAGAACTCGTCGCTCCATATCCACCGCGCGGGCAGGCTGAAGGTCGCTGGAAAGCCTGGGTCCGCAACCGTCACCACCCCGGTCTGAAGCATGGGATGGGTCACGAAGCTGCGGCCCACCAGCTGCTCGTACCAGGGCCAGTCCTTTTTCGGCATGATGAGCGCACGGTGGACGATCACGGCGTTCCCGCCACCGCGCATATAGGCCTCGAACCCGGCGCGCTGCCCCGCGTTCAGCTCTTCGCCGGACGTGTTGAGGAACATCACGGCGGCATAGGGTTTCAGGTCGCCCTCGAACACTTCGGGCCGATTGGTCCAGGTCATGTCGAAGGCATGCAGTCTGGCGAGATGTTCCAGGCTGTCGCGCGCTACCGGGATGTACTCGTAGTGGTACTTGTTCGGGATCGCGACGACGAGAAGCTTGTACTGCGGATCGGCCCGGGCGTCCGCCGGGAACAGGCTTGCCGGAAGGGCGAAGGCGAACAGCGTCAGCAGGAAACGTATCATGCCAGTCCTCAGTCGATGCGCGCGGCGTAGAGCGCGTGATGGGTCAGGATGAACAGCGTCTTCCCCTCCGAGCCCCCGAACACCAGCTGCAGCGGACGCTCGGGCACGTCGATCCGGCCGATCTCGCTGCCGTCCGCAGCGTAAACGAACACCTGCCCGTTGGCGACATAGACGCGGCCTTGCGCGTCGCTGGCGACACCTTCGCCCCCGCGCTCGGCGAAGACCTTGAGACCGGTCAGCGTGCCGCCCGCCCCGACGATGCCGGTGTAGGTGCGGTTCTCCGAGCCGTTGGTGACGAAGACCCGCTCCCCCGGCTTGCCCTGGATGAAGCCGTAGCTGTCCAGCGAGTCCGAGAAGCGCAGGCCGCGATGGTCGGTCGGCCCCTGCGCGAAGACCCGCCATGCAGGGAGTGCCAGGCTGCCGTCGGGAGAACGGTATTCCTGCGCCTTGGGGGCGGCCATGTCGCGCGAGTACATCTGGGCAAGGGTGGTGAATTCGTAGGTTTTCGGGTCCAGCTGGTCCCTGAATTCGCCGTTGTTCCACCAGTTCACGGGCAGGACCGTGCTGGCCGGACCCTTGGCGGCAGGTGTGGGGGCGATCATCGTGACCTCGGTGTCCGGCGCACCCGGTTTTACGCTGTAGACGGTGCCGTTGCGTCCGAACGAGGACAGCACCAGCAGATTGCCCGAGGCATCGACCGTCAGGTTCACGGGGTCGAGTGCCGCGTCGCGCACGATCTCCAGCCTGCCCGTGTCCGACCAGCTCCAGATGCGCTGGAACTGGCGGTCGATGAAGTAGAGCTTGCCTGCCGCATCCACCGCGCCGCCGCCCGCAGCGTAGAAGCCGTCTGCGAGTTTCTCGACTTTCGAACCCTGGAAGGTGGAGGCAGAGACCGGGGCGGGGCTGGCCGTCACGTCCAGCACCGCGAACTCGCGTTCGCGCACGTCGATGCCGTGAGTGACGTCGCGGATGGCATTTTCGAACGGGAACTTGGTGAGGCGGAGGAACGTCGCGCAGCCGTTCTCGTCGCAAGTACCGACGCCGCTCTCACCGTTTACGTGGACGTTGCGGAAGCGGATATCGTGGGAGTTGTACAGCGTGACCGCCGCCGGCGCGGGCTTTCGCGTGCGGGTAACGCGGTAGCCATGGAAGTTGGCGACAAGTATGTTGCTGGAGTTGCGGATTTCCAGCGCCACGGCATCACCGCTTTCCCCGGCCTCGCCTTCGGTCTGGGGCGCCAGCAATTCCCAGTTGGAGACGCGGTTGAGGCCGATTTCCGTGCGGACGTGATGCTCCACCGAGGCCTGGATCAGGCGGCCCGGGGTCTGGGTGTCGGAGATGAGGATTCCGGGGTTGGCGAACGTGCTGGGGCTCCAGACGTTGGCGAAAGTGCCACCGCCGCCCTGCGTGACCCAGAGGCTCGCGTACTGGCCGTCCCAGCGCCTGGCGGCATCGGGATCGGCGGTGGCATTGTTGTTGTACGGGTCCGCCCGGGTGCCGTCGAAGCGGTTGGTGCCGTGGCCGTTCTGGAACTTGACGTCGTTGACCATCGAGGCCGCGCCCGCCTTCCAGAGCAGGCCGGTGGCGCGCGGGTTCACGCCGCCGGTATCGATGCCGATGCCCGCCACGATGGCCTCGCCTCCGCTCGCGCTTTCGACCAGCGCCTTGGGAGCGCCGACGCCCTGCCATGCGGGAGTGCCGTCGGGCAGCACGATGCGCGAGAGGCTGGGGTGCAGGCCGACAAGCACCGTATCGGGCTTGAGGCGCAGCGTTTCGCTGACGGTGTAGAATCCGGCAGGCAGATAGACGACCCGGTGGCTGTCGATCGCCTTCTGGATCGCGGCGGTGTCGTCGGTCGCGTTGTCCCCCTTCGCGCCGAACCTGCGAACGCTGACCCATTCGGATACCGGCGGCAGCGCACGGATCGCGGGCACGCCGGTCGCGGGCAGGGCGGAGAGCGCCTCGGCCTGCATCTGCGTCCTGTATTCGCCCATCCGGCCGAGGGCGGGCAGGGTCAGACCGTGAGTGAAGGATGATACCCGATAGATATTGCCTTTGGCCGGAACGGTCTTTCCGCTCTCCCGGAAGCGGGCGAAAACGGGCGTGTTCGCTGCCACTGCATTCTGGAAGCCGACCTGCGTGTAGACGCTGCCCGGATTGGAGATGACGACGCCCGCCTTCGAGACATTCTCGAACCGCACGTCCTGGCCCCAGAGCCAGTCGCCATACCCCTTGTCGATCTCGATCCCGACCGGCGTGTCGCGGATCGCGACGTTGAGCAGGGTCAGCCCTGCCTCATGTTCGCGGATGGCGGCGTCGCGCTGACCTTCGAATGTGGCATCCACCAGCGCGAAGGGCCATGCGGGGGAGGTCTTCTCGGCCAGGATGCCGTATCGGCCGCCCTTGAAGTGCAGGTCTTCCGCCTCGTTGGCCACATGATAGAGCCCCGCCAGGCCGGTGCCGAGATCGAAGTCGACGTGGCTGACGAAGCTGTGCTGCGCCGAGTGGAAACGGATCGCGGTAGCGGCGGGATTGCCGTCCATGATACGAAAGTCGATGTTGCCGAGCGCCGAGTAGAACGTGCCCGGATTGGCGTCCGCGACTTCCTTGTTGAACGGCACCGAGCCGGGCGGCGGGAAAGCGACTTTGCGAGCATCCTTGGGGTCGCGTTCCCGCGCCGAACCGGCGAAGACGAGCATGTGGCCGACGCCGCGCTGGAAGCCGGGGGTCCTGGCGCCGAGGACGATGACCGGGCGCTTCTCTCCCACGCCGAATATGCGAACGCCGGGCCAGAGGAACAGAGTGCGGCTTATGCGGTAGGTCCCTTGCGGAAGGAACACGATGCCGCCACCGACGCCCTTGCCAGCAGGCCCCTGGGCGGCCTTGTCGATGGCCTGCTGGATCGCGGCGGTGTCGTCCGCCTGCCCGTCGCCCTTGGCAACGACTGTGACGGCGGTGGGTTCGTCCGGCATGGTCGTGTAGACCGAGGGCGATGCGGCGAGCGGCGCGGCGGCCAGCAGGGCCAGTGCCGTGGTGGAGGCTCCGATCAGTCCGCGTTTCATCTCAGGGCTCTTTCGTAAGGCAAAAATGTCCCGGCCGCTCGGCCGGGACAGTCTGTGGGGGGCAGTATCGGAAAGCGTCAGAAATTGAACCGGACACCCGCGCGATAGATCCGTCCCAGCGTGTCGTAGAGTGCGGGATTGATGTCGAGCCCGGTGTTGGTCTGCGGCGAGGCAACGGGATCCTTGTCGAACAGGTTGTCGATCTTGCCATAGAACTGCAGGTTGTCGCCGAACTTGATCGTCGCGCCGACATCCACGTAGAATGCGCCCTTCATCTTGTTGTAGTCGATGGTGGGATGGTTGCCGGTGGAGGCAGGGCATGACGTCTGGCAGACGACGTACTGGTTGCCGAAAGTACCGTCGCTGATCCAGCGCTCCTGCACGGTCAGGCTGAATCTGTCACTATCGTAGGTCTGTACCGCGAGCCACTTCCAGTCAGGCGTCGCGCCGTTGTTGGCGCCCGCCTGGTCGATCGGGTCGACGCCGGCAACACCCGCGTTGACGATGAACTTCTGGATGTGGGTCGCAAGCGCGCGGACCGTGAAGTTGCCCGGCAGGCCCAGCGGTTGTTGCCACTGGTAGCTGGCCTCGATGTCGAAGCCGCTGGTCTTCCACGAGGCGAGGTTGAACGGCTGGACGTTGACGAAGTTCGTGCCCTGCGGGCCGTCAAGCTGGAAGCCGCCGCAGAAGGCCTGGTTGCCGTCAAAGCAGAACCGCACGATCTGGTCGGCCGAAAGGGTCGAGACCACGCCGTCCAGCTTGATGTGGTAATAGTCGAACGACAGGCTGAGACCCGGCAGCCAGGACGGCCGTGACAATACGATGCCCAGTTCCGTATTGCGCGCGACTTCCGGCTTGAGGGCAGTGTTGCCGATCGTGTTCTGGAAGATCTGCACCGCCACGTTTCGGAACGGATCGTTGAAGTTCGGCACCGTTGTGACGGTCGGCGCGGCGAAAAGTTCGGAAAGGTTGGGTGCGCGCACGTCGCGCGAGGTCACGGCGCGCAGGCGGATGCCGTCGAGCGGGGTATCCCAGGTGCCGCCGACCTTCCACGTCCAGACGGTGCCGGACGTGCTGTAATGCGTGGCACGCGCCGCGCCGTTGAGGTTGGCCCGGCCGATCGCATCGCTGTTGAGCAGCGGCAGATCGACTTCGACGTAGCCCTCATAGACCTCGTACTTGCCGCGCCCGTTCTTGTAGTTGCCTGCCGCCCAGTTGCTGCCCAGCGTGGAGTTGAGCAGCGGGTCGGCCGGATAGTCCGGGCTGTTGGGGCTGAGATCGGAGACGCCCGCGCCATAAGGATCGGCATTCACGCGGTAGAACTCGCGGCGATATTCGCCGCCGAACGCGACCGACACCGGGCCGGCCCAGGAATCGAAGGGATTGCCCGAGAAGTTCGCGCTGAGCACATCCTGCGTCAGCTTGGTGTGCTGGAACGGGCCGTTATCGTGCGGGGCGACATAGGCGAGCGCGGCAGCCGAGGGCGCGAAGTTGCCGAAGATGTTGATCGGCTGGCACCCGTTGGCGCGAGCCACCGGATCGGCGCAGACGATGGCTCCATCGAGGGAGATCGCATTGGTCGCCGCCACGTAGCGGTTCTGCAGCACAATATCGCGCACCCGGATGTCCGAGATGGTGATGCCGTGCTCGTAATAGGCGTCGTAGTTCCAGGAAGTGCCGGCCATGTCGAACGCGCCCTTGAGGCCGCCGACGAAGCGATACTGCTTGCGGTCGGTATAGACGCGCGGGTCGGGGAACGAGGCGTTGCTGGTGCCGAACCCGAAACTGGTGATGCCGGCCGCGGCACACCGATCCCGAACCAGTTGCGGCAGGAACGGATTGGCGCATTGCACCGTCAGCGAAGGCCTGCCGTAGCCCGGGCTCGGCTGGTTGTCGGTCTTCACCTGTGCGATGTTGACGGTGATGTAGGCTTCGTTGTTGTCGGCGAAGTCGTAGCCGATGCGGCCATAGCCGTTGATGCGCTGCAGCGCGGACTTGAGCGAGGCGCCCGAACCCGGGGCGCCGGAAAGATCTCCACCTTCGCAGAAGCTGTTGCCGCGATAGCAGTTGCTGACTTGCCCGTTGCCGAGCGGTTGCCCGTTCGATCCGTAGTTGAAGTTGTAGGGCGTGCCGTTGGCATCGAAGGCGATACCCTGAAGCGGGCCGTTGTTGATCAGGCCATAGCGGGCATACTGGTAGGGCTGCGCATAGTCGCGATAGTTGAACTGGGGCAGGCCGTTGTTGGTCTGTCCGGTGTTCATCAGCGTCGTCGCGCGATACCAGTCGCGGCTGCCGGCAAGGTCGGTGCCGAAGTCGCCCGCGCCGACGCCGCCTTCGTGGTCGTATTCGCCGCTCACGACCACGTGCAGGCGGTTGTCGAGAAAAGACTTGCCCCAGGCGGCTTGTACCAGCGCGGTTTCATCGTCGCCGTACTTGGTGATGCTGCCAAGCATGTTGCCCTTGAAGCCCTCGAACCGGGTATCGGTGATGAAGTTGACGACACCGCCCACCGCGTCGGAGCCATAGGATGCCGAAGCGCCGCCGGTGACGACGTCCACACGCTTGACCAGCAACTGCGGGAACATGCTGATGTCCGGCACGCCGGTCACATTCGCGCCGACAACGCGCTGTCCGTCCAGCAAGGTCAGTGTGCGGATCGGCTGAAGGCCGCGCAGCGAGAAGGAGCTGAGGCCCTGGAGCCCGCTCGAGGTGCTGAAGGTGCCGGTCGATGCGCCGGTCGAGCCTTGCAGCGAGGGCAGCTGCGCGATGGTGGTGAAGATGTTGGGCTGCGCATTGGCCGTGATCTGCGCCTCGCCGATCACAGTGGTCGGCGTGGGGGCGTTGAAGCCGCTGGTGGTGATGCGAGAGCCGGTGACGACGATCTCGGCGGCGGTTGCGGGCGCTGCGCTGTCTTCGGAAGCGGGCGGCGGCGCGGGCGGGGCTTCCTGCGCCTGCGCCGTGCCTGCGAGCGCAACCGCTACCAGTGCTGCGAAACTGACGCCGGCGCGTTGCCGGTGCGCTGAGGTGATCCTGCTCATGAAATCCTTCCCCTTCGATCTCCCCGGCCGCCGGTTTTCCGGACTCGGCCGCGCCCTGAGGCGTTGTTTTCTGGTTATCCTGCTAGCGCTCTCACTGCACTTACCACTTAGGTCGTAGATGCTGCATGGTCATGGCCGCGCGGCGTAGAGGGCGTGGTGCGTCAGAATGAACAGGGTGCCTCCGTCCTCGCCGCCGAACAGGATCTGCAAGGGGCGTTCGGGCACGTCGATGCGGCCCTGCTCGGAGCCGTCGGGGGCATAGACGAAGACTTGTCCGTTCGCGACGTAGACGCGACCCTTGCGATCGACCGCGACGCTCTCTCCACCCCGGTTCGCAAACGCCTTGGTGCCGCTCAGTGTCCCCTTTGTGCCGATCACTGCACGGTACGTGACGTTTTCCGATGCGTTGGTCACGAAGACCGGATCGCCCGGTTTTCCGCCGATCAGGCCGTTGGCGTTGAGGCTGTCGGACCAGCGCCAGCCGACGTGGTCGGTCGGCCCCTGCTGCCACGTGCGGAATGCGGGCAGGGCAAGGCTGCCGTCCGGAGATACGTACTCGCGGTCCTTCGGTGTCCCCACATCGCGTATAAACATCTGGGAAAGCGTGGTAAATTCGTAAGTTCTCGGGTCGAGCTGATCGCGGAATTCCCCGTTGTTCCACCAGTTTACCGGAAACAGGATGCGCGCGCCGGAGTTGCTGCGGACAGGTGTCGGCGCGATCACCGTTATCTGGTCTTGCGGCCCGTCAGGGTCGATCGAATAGACCCCGCCCTTGGCCCCCAGCGACGACTGGACAAGCAGGTGCCCGGATACGTCGACCGCGAGATTTACCGGATCAAGTGCATGATCCCGAACGATTTCCAGGCCCTTGGCACTGCTCCACCGATGAATCCGCTGGAATCTGCGGTCGATGAAATAGAGCCGCCCCTTCGCATCCACCGCCGCGCCGGAAATCGACCAGAATCCGTCAGCCAGCCTCTCGATCGCCGGACCGGCCGATGGGGGTGGAGGGGTGGAGCCCCCGCCAGCCGGTCCGACATCCAGGCGTGCAAACTCCCGCTCACGAACGAGGAGGCCGCGCGAGACATCCTCTATCGCATTGTCGAACGGATACTTGCTCGCACGCAGGAATGTGCCGCAACCCTCATCATCGCAGCTGGCGTAGCCGCTCTCGGCATTGACGTGGACATTGCGGAAGCGAATATCGCTTGAATTAAACAGCTTAACGGCGCTCTTGGCCGGGTGGTAACTGCGCGTGACGCGGTAGGCGTGGTAGTTGGCGAAGAGCAGATTGCGCGAATTGCGGATTTCCAGCGACACCGCATCCGGCCCGTCGCCCACTTCCTGCTCGGTCTGCGGCGCAAGGAATTCCCAATTCTCCACGTTGTCGAGCACGAACTCGTTACGCGCGTGGTGCTCGACCGACATCTCGTAGACATGGCCGGGCGTGCGGGTGTCGGTGACGGTGAAGCCCGCTTGCGCGAACGTGTTGGGGCTCCAGACGTCGGCGAAGGTGCCGCCGCCGCCGTCCGTCACCCAGATGCTGGGATACTGCGCGTCCCAGCGTCCATCCGACACCGGATCGCCACTGCGGGCAGCAAGCGCGCCAAGCGGTTTCCCGTCCGCCGTGGGGGTGCCGCCTCCCCCCATGATCTTCACATCCTCGACGAGACTGT
Organism: Novosphingobium sp. FG90; assembly: GCF_057808725.1. NCBI lineage: Bacteria > Pseudomonadati > Pseudomonadota > Alphaproteobacteria > Sphingomonadales > Sphingomonadaceae > Novosphingobium > Novosphingobium sp. FG90. The sequence goes on along the minus strand of NZ_JBMDIO010000025.1, from coordinate 14,323 downwards.
CTTCCCCCGAACGCCACAGGATCGCCGCCGCGCGAGGGTTCACCCTTCCGGTGAACAGGCCGATGCCGGAAAGGATGTTGTCACCGCCGCGCGGACTCTCGATGATTGGCACAACCGATCCGAGCCCGGCGTGAGCCGGATTCCCATCGTTTATGGTGAATTGCGTGATCGCCGGGTGCAGCCCGACGATCACGGAGTCGGGTCGCAGTTTCAATCGATCCGTGACACGATAGAACCCGACCGGGAAATAGAGCACGCGGTGCCCGTCGATCGCTTTCTGGATCGCGGCAGTGTCGTCCGCCTTGCCGTCCCCCGCAATGCCGAGCGTGCGGGCGTTGACCCATTCAGGCATCGGCGGAAGATCGCGGATGGCCGACTTGCGCGGCGCGGGCATGGCGCCAAGCGTTTCGATTTGCGCCTGCGTCGCGTAATCGCCGGTCTTGCCCAGTTCCGGCACGGCGAGGCCATGGGAGAAGGCAGATACCTTGTAGACGGCTCCTTTGCCCGAAACCGTCCGCCCGCTGTCGCGAAAGCGGGCAAAGACGGGGGTGCCGGCCGCGAGGGCGTTCTCGAAGCCGATCTGGGTGAAGACGTTTCTCTCGTTCGAGATCACCACCGCCGCACCGCTGACGTTCTCGAAGCGCACATCCTTGCCCCAGAGGGAGTCGCCATAGCCGCGATCCACCTCGATCCCGACGGGCGTATCGCGGATCGCGACATTGACCATCGTGAGGCCGACTTCATGCTCGCGGATGGCGGCATCGCGTTGGCCGTCGAAGCTGGAATCGAGGAGGGTGAACTGCCAGGCGGGGGAAGTCTTCTCCGTAACGATGCCGTAGCGACCGCCGTGGAAATGGACGTTCTCGATGACGTTGCCAGCCTGATAGACGCCTGCGAAGGCAGTGCCCAGGCGGAAATCCATGTGGCTGAGGAAGGCGTGCTGAGCAAGGCGGAACCGCACGCCCGCCGCAGCAGGATTCCCCGCGCCGATCTCGATATCGACGTTGCTCATCGCCGAATAGAAAGTGCTCGAATTGGCGTCACGCACGACCTTGTTGCGCGGAACTACGGTAGGGACGGGTACGGGAACCTTTCCGACGTTGTACTGATCGTCTCCGGCAAAGACGATCATCGTCGAGACGCCCTTCTGGAACCCCGGGGTGCGGGCACCGAGCAGGATCGTCGGCCGCGTCCGGCCTATGCCGTAGATGCGTACACCGGCAGGAACGACGAGGCTGCGCGTGATGCGATAGATTCCCGAGGGAAGGAAGACGATGCCGTGACCGGTCCGGTCCCGCGCCTTGTCGAGCGCCTGCTGGATCGCGTCCGTGTCGTCGGCTTTGCCGTCTCCGCGGGCGCGAACGGTGACTGCGGTGGGCTCGTCCGGCGCCATCGGGAACACCGAGGCCCCCGATGCGAGCACGGGGCTCGCCTGCACGAGCGCCGTCCCGGCCAGCATCATAGCCATCGCGCTGCTGCGTCCGATCATATCGCTTCCCCTGTCCCGGCGTGTAAATCCGATCGCGCCTTTGCTGCGCCTGGCTTTTCGGTAGAGCGCCGCATAGATCACCGCACTTGCGACAAAGGTCGTAGTTCCCAAGCCTTTGGGCGTGCCCGTATAGGCAGGGCATTCCGCCCCCATGGGTCACGAAGGACGCCGTCTTGCCTGCCACGCCCCGTCATGTTTCCATCTCTCCCTGCGTCATCGTCGTGATGGGTGTGAGTGGCTGCGGAAAATCGACGCTTGGCGCCCTGCTGGCTGACGCGCTGGGCGGGCGGTTCCTTGAGGGTGACAGCTTCCATTCGGCGGAGGCGGTCGAGAAGATGCGCGGCGGCGAGGCCCTAACCGATGAAGATCGCTGGCCCTGGCTTGACCGGCTTGGCGTGGCGGCGGAAAAGGGCCTGCAGGATCATCGGGTCGTCGTAGTCGCCTGCTCGGCGCTGCGCCTTGCCTATCGCGATCGCCTGCGCGCTGCGATCGATGCGCCCGTGCGCTTCGTTTTCCTCGCGCAGAGCCGCGAGCGCCTGCTGGCGCGTCTCGGGGAGCGTCCGGGCCATTATATGCCTGCAAGCTTGCTTGACAGCCAACTCGCCACGCTCGAGCCGCCCGAGCGGGAGCAGGCGACGATGACGCTGGCCCTGGAGGCATCGCCTGAAACCTTGCGGGACATGGTCCTCGACTGGCTGCGCAGCGTCTGACCGTTCAGGGCATCAGGCGTCGTCGGCCTTCCCATAAATGCCAGCGCATAGCCAGCGCCGCTCCGTCGGGGTCCTGTGCGCGGATGGCGCCGACGATGACCTCGTGTTCGCGCAGCATGGTGGCAATGACTTCGGGCGGGCGGGAACGGGAGATGTCGACGCCAGCGCGCATGATCTTCTCGACGTCTGCCCAAAGGGCATCGAACGCAATCAGGAACGCCGGATTGCCGGTCGCCGCTGCGATGCGGCGGTGCAGTTCCATGTCTTCCGCGTGGGCAGGTGCATTTGACAGGAGCGCCTGGCGCAGAAGGTCCATCCCTTCCTCCACATGCGCCATCTCCTGACTGGTGCGGCGCGTTGCCGCCAGTCGTGCGGCCTCCGCCTCCAGCACGAAGCGGACTTCGTAGCTGCCCAGCGTCGAGGGCAGTTCGGCCGCGGGCACGAAGGCGGCGAGGCGTTCGGACGGACGGCTCTTGACGAAGGAGCCCGCGCCGCGTCGCGCTTCGGTGATGCCGTCGGACGCGAGGCGCACCAGAGCCTCGCGAACGATGGCGCGGGAAACTCCGAAGATCTCGGCCAGCCGGGATTCGGAAGGCAGCCGCGCACCGACCTCCAGATCGCGCGAGTTGATGATCTCGACGATACCCGCATAGGCATGGTCCGAAAGCCGCTCCTGGTTCATCGGAGCCCCTGTCTGCCTGCAAGAATCATGGTTTGCACCTTTGTTAGAAGATGCTGCTCGCGGCAAGCACCAGCAGCAGACCAACCACCGCGACCACAGTTTCCATGATCGACCATGTGCGGAAAGTCCCCGGCATATCAGTGCCGAGGTAGCTTTTCACCAGCCAGAAGCCGGGATCGTTGACGTGTGAGAAGAACAGCGAGCCCGCACCGATCGCGAGCACCATCCACTCAGGCTCGACGCCGGAGGTCGCGACCAGGCCCTGCATCACGCCGGCGGTGGTGATTGTCGCCACGGTTGCGGATCCCGTCGCCAGTCGGATGCACACAGACACGCCCCATGCCAGCAACAGGGGAGAGATGGCCCCGTCTCCCGCAAGGCGCACAAGCAGGTCCGACAGCCCCGCCGTCACCAGCACCTGTTTCAGCGCGCCACCCGCACCGATGGCGAGCAGGATGCCGCCGGCAGGGGCCATGGCCTCGGTCCAGATCGCGCCGTGGATGGCGCGGTCGCTCAACCGGTGCCCGAACAGCAGCGGCAGCGCGACCAGGTTGGCGATGAGCAGCGCCACGACCGGATCGCTTACCCAGCCCAGCCACGCCATCGATGTCGCGAGAGCAGGGGGCATAAGCGCCAGAGCCTGCCCGGCCGCGATCAGTACGACCGGCAGCAGGACGGCCGTCAGGGCACGACCGACCGGAGGTGCGGCAACGTCCACGGTCGATGGCGGCAGCGGCGGCGGGCTCAATGTTACGCCCGGCGCGGTAAAGCGGGCCAGCACCGGTCCGGCGATGATCGCCGTCGGAATGCCGACGATGAGGCCGTAGAAGAGTGTCAGGCCAAGGTTCGCGCCAAGTGCATCGACCGCCAGCAGAGGGCCGGGGTGAGGCGGCACCAGCGCGTGCACCACCGACAGGCCGGCCAGCGCCGGCAACATCAGCCGAAGCTTGGCAGTGTCGTCGTTCTGCCCACTTGGCAATGCAGCGGCCGCCGAAGCCACGATTGGCAGTAGCAGAACCAGTCCGGTCTCGAAGAATAGCGGCAGGCCGATCAGGAGCGCGGTGAACAGGCTTGCCCATGGTGCCCCGCGAACGCCCGAGACGCGCAATGCCGCCCGTGCCAGACCGCCTGCGCCGTCCGAGAGCTGCAACATCGCCCCGAGGCCAAGGCCGAGTGCGACCACCAGGCCGGTGCCGCCAAGAATTGTCCCTGCGCCCTTCTCCACGGCCTCCGCCGTCTTGTCGAGGGGAATGCCGGCAAGTAGACCCACGGTGAATGCGCCGCACAAAAGGCCGATGAACGGGTGCAGGCGGCCGCGCACGATCAGCAGGATCGAAAGTGCGATACCGGCGACGGCGGACAGGATGAGCCGATAGTCCTCCGGCGTCATGGACGGGCACTCCATCCTGCCAGATGCTGTGTGGGCTGGCCCTCGGGCAACCGCATACGACGTAATGACGATGTCATCCGTTCCCTCTCCCTCGTCGACGATTCGGACTGCCGTTGCGGCGCGCTTTTCCGAAAATCTGTTGGACAGGTTATAGCTTCAATTGAGCGATGTACTAGATAATTTCGAAGTATCGGCGATTTTACGCTTGAACCTGTCAGACTGATTCCCTTATCATCGCCTTCAATGATATCCGGCAGCGGCGGTCGATATCCCTGCTGCTGCCATCAAGCCGGGCCATTTCTAGGGAGAGAGAGATGCACCTTGTTGCGGATTCTTGTGTCGTTCGGGACGCGCCTGAGGCGCCCCATCTCACGCCCACGCAGCTCAAGGTGCTGCGATGTGTCCATTCGGGCCTGTTGAACAAGCAGATCGCCTACGAACTTGGCATGGCGGAAGCCACGGTAAAGGTCCATATGACCGCTCTGATGCGCAAGCTCAACGTGCGGAACCGGACCCAGGCGGCGATCGCGGCAGGACGTCTTGAAGGCGCGGCGGCGTTCTGAGCTACGCTCGGCCGAATTGTCGGTCCGAACCGGGGAGAAGGTGATGTCGGCAGGAACTCGACGCGACGTTCTGGGCGGACTTGGCGCCGGTCTCGTGCTTGCGGGAACGGGTGCGGGCAGGGCCATGGGCGCACCACGCAAGATCGGCTACGCGGTGGTCGGGCTCGGCTACTACGCGACCCGGCAAATCATGCCCAATTTCTCCGGGTGCGAGCGATCTCGCCTGGTCGCGCTGGTGAGTGGCACGCCTGCCAAGTTGGAACAGTATGGGGCCGAATACGGCATCCCCAGGACCCATCGCTACAGCTATGCCGACTTCGATCGCATCCGCGACAATCCGGATATCGATGCAGTCTACATCGTGCTGCCCAACAGCCTTCACGCGGAGTACACGATTCGGGCTGCGCAAGCTGGCAAGCATGTCATGTGCGAAAAGCCGATGGCAGTTTCGACGGCTGAATGCGAAGCGATGATCGCTGCCTGCCGCAAGGCGGGCAAGAAGCTGATGATCGGCTACCGTTCCCGATTCGAGCCGTACAATCGACATGCAATAGAACTGGCCCGCGGCGGACATGTCGGGGCGACTCGCCTCATCACCGCCGAACACGGCTTTCCGATCCAGCCTAAGCAGTGGCGGCTCGACAAGCCGCTCTCTGGCGGTGGTTCGATGATGGATATTGGCATCTACAGCCTCAATGCCGCGCGTTACCTGACGGGAGAGGAACCGGTGGCGGTCAGCGCGGTGGAATCCACCGATCGTTCGGACCCCCGTTTTCTGACTGTCGAAGACAGGGTGACGTTCGCGCTGCGCTTTCCTTCTGGCACGGTCGCCAACTGTATCTCCAGCTATAGTTCGGCGCACAACAGCTATCGCGTGATCGGCACGCGGGGCTGGATCGAACTGGAGCCTGCCACTTCTTATGTCGGGCAAGCGATGAGGATCCGTAATGCCGACAAGATCGAGCAACGTGTGCTTCCGGTCCAGGGCAGGAACCAGTTCGCAGGCCAACTCGATCATTTGGCCCAGTGCATCCTGGAGGGCACGAACCCGATCGTCGGCGGTGAAGAAGGCCTTGCGGACTTGCGGGTGATCGAGGCCATATACCGCTCGGTTGCAGAGCGATGCCAGGTGAGCCTTTCTGCATGATGCGCCGGCGCACCGTGCTTGCCGGACTCGCGACACTGCCGTTGCTCGATGCCGTACCGGCGCCTGCTGTGGAACCTGCTTTCGCGGGTGTCCGTCGGCTGGATCCCGGGCTCGATCGGATCGTCCCGGTAGATGCGATGCCGACCGAGTTGGGCAAGGGATATCGCTGGGCCGAAGGACCGGTCTGGGTGCCGGACCTCGATTGCCTTCTCTTTGGCGACCCCGGCAACAATATCGTCTATCGCTGGCAGGAAGGGCGGGATATCTCGGTCTTCCTTTCGCCGTCCGGCCACCCGGCTCCCGTACCGGCGAATATCGCCGAACCGGGCCTCAACGGTCTTGCGCTGGATGGAAAGGGGGGCTTGCTAGCAGCGAACAGTGGATCGAGATCGATCGTCCGTGTCGATCTTGCTACAAGAACGAGGGTAACACTCGCCGATCGGTTCGAAGGCAGGCGTTTCAACAGTCCGAATGACTTGTGCCTTGCTCCATCCGGCGCGATCTACTTCAGCGATCCCACTTACGGCCTCGCCGGTGGCGACGAATCAGCCTTACGCGAACTTGAATGGTGCGGCCTTTACAGACTGACGCCAGATGGCAAGGTCGCGCTGCTCGATCGTACTCACCGTCGACCAAACGGAGTCGCGCTCAGCCCGGATGGCCGCACGCTTTATCTTGCACTTTCCGACGAGCGGCGGCCTGAAGTCCTTTGCTATCAACTCGATGATACTGGGATGGTTGTTGCGAAACGGGTTTTCCGCGAAATGCGCCCGCAGTACGAGCAAGGCCTTCCCGGCTTGCCTGATGGCATCAAGGTCAGCGCATCAGGCCACGTCTTCGCGACCGGTCCGGGGGGCGTTCATGTATGCAGTGCGGACGGAAGGCTGTTGGGAATCATTGGGACCGGCAAGCCGGTGGCCAACTGCGCACTGGCTCCGGGTCGGCTTTTCATGACCTCTTTCGACGTACTGACTGTGATCAATTTGCATCGTTTCTGACGAAGCGGATTGTAAATCGGTTCTTCGCACTTGCGGAATCGCGAACGCTCGGAATGGGCTCAAATGCCGCCCCGGCTCTGCCAGGCATGGCTGCCCATGGCGCTGTCAGAATGGAATGTTCGAGGTAGAGTGCGCTCACGCTTCTCATTCCGCATCCGCGTGAAACCTTAGTTGCCAGCGTTGGCAAAATGCGATGCGGCAAACATTTCTGACGGCAGAATCTTTCGATCAAAAAGATGACACGGGACGCCCGTTGTCAGGCACCCGAAACCTGCAGAAGTCCACATTTTCTGCCGTGCCGCAAAAAATGTTATCGCTCTCATAAAATGTTTGACGACAGCAAAACTGCGTCCTAGTCGTTTGTCTGACAAATAGTCGTGACAACGACATGGTTGATGCGGGGTGGGGAGTAGGCCCTCCCATAAACTTTCAGGAGGGGAACATGCGTAAATCGAATTTTTATACCCGTGCGAGCACGATCTGCGTGGCCGTCATGACCATGGCGGGCGCGCCACAGGCATTTGCGCAAGCCCAGGGTGACAGCGTCGCGCAGGGCGGCGAAGAAGCCGAGGCAATCATCGTCACGGGGCGTCGAGCGGCGCTCGAATCCGCCGAGAACCGCAAGAAGAACGCGATCACGATCGTGGACTCCGTCGTCGCGGATGATGCGGGCAAGTTGCCCGATAACTCCATTACCGAAGTCCTTCAGCGAGTTCCTGGCGTCACCATCGTCCGCTTTGCCGCGATCAACGACCCCGATCATTATTCGGTCGAAGGCTCCGGTATCCAGATTCGTGGCTTGTCGGGCGTCGCTTCGCGTCTGAATGGACGTGAGATATTCAGTGCCAACGCGGGACGTTCGCTTCTCTGGGGCGACGTTACGCCCGAACTGATGCAGGCGGTTGATGTCTACAAGTCGTCATCCGCCGATCAGATCGAGGGCGGAACAGGCGGGTCGGTGGATCTGCGCACCAAATTGCCGTTCGACTTCAGCGAAGGCCTTCATTTCGCGGGCAGCGGCGATCTGAGCTTCGGAGATCTGGCAAACAAGACCGATTACTCGCTTTCTGGCCTCGTTGCAGGCAAATGGCACACCGGTATCGGTGATATCGGCTTCGTCCTGGATGGTGCCTACAGCCAGCTTACGTCGGTATCCCAGTTTGTTCGCATGGAGCCCATGTTCCGTACCCGTATCGATGGAGACGACTACTTTATTCCCGGGGGGTATGCTTACGGCCAGGAGAACTTCCAGCGCAAGCGTGATGGTATCTACGGTGCCGTGCAGTGGGCGCCCAGTAACGACCTGACCTTTACCGGCGTATTTTTCCAGTCGCGCTATCGCAGCAGCTCCGACGAATACGGCTCTTTCGTCACCTCGCAGAACCTGGCTGTCGATCCCAGCCAGAGCACGTTCGACGACTTCGGCGGTTTGATTTCTTCACCTGCCGTGTTCCAGCGTGACAATTCGACTTTCGGGGCAAGCGGTGCTCCGATCACCACGGGCGGCACCACTGGTGCGTGGAACAGCCGGACCAAAACGCAGGATATTTCCGGCTCGGTCAAGTGGAACCCCGGTGGCGGCCCGCTTACCGTGGATGCGGCGTACCAGCACATCACCTCGTCGTCCAAGCAGCATCGCATGAACCTGTTCCGGACAGTCGACTTTCCGACCAGCTTCGGCCTGGATCTCAGTGGAAAGCTGCCTTCGATCAGCGTCGATCCGAACTTCGTGCCCTCGCTTCTCGATCCTGCCAACTACAGCTGGCAGGCAGCCATGCCGCATGATGAGGATAATCGCGGCAAGCTTGATTCCGCGCAGATGGATCTCACTTACGCACTTGGCGACGGCTTGCTCAAGTCGATCAAGGTCGGAGGCCGCTGGTCCAAGCGGACCGAGCGCGACTTCAACAACAGTTATGCCTGGGCCGCGCTTGGACAGGTGTGGAATGGTTATCCGATCATCCCGTTCTCGGAAGGGAGGCCGGGCGATTACCAGCTCTATACGTTCAAGAACTTTTTCCATGGCGGCATTTCGCTACCGGCCAGCCAGTACTTCCCGGACGCCGATTTCGCCAGGACCGTAGGCGTGGACGAGATCCACGACATCTATGGCGGCGAAGCAGGGCGTCCTGAAGGTTTCGTACTTCCGAACGATCGGACTGATTACAGCACCAAGACGCTGGCCGGCTATGCCATGCTCAACTTCGGCACTGAGTGGGATCAGTCTACGCTTACCGGCAATATCGGTGCGCGCGTGGTCAACGTGAAAAACGCCAGCTCGGGCTACTTCCAGCAGAATACGGCGCAGTTCGTTCGTAACGGTGTGGTTTTCACCATGACCGATGCGGCACAAGTGCGCAGCGGCGGGGCAGAATTTACCCGCGTCCTGCCTGCCGTGAACGTGACATACTCTCCCATCGATCCGGTCAAGATCCGTGCAGCCTACAATATCACGATGGACAATCAGTCGTTCAACGCGCTGCGTGCATCGGGCAACCTGAGCGTTCAGACCACGGGCCAAGGCAATCCGCCGGAGTTCGCGAATTACACCACCAGCACCGGCGATCCGACCTTGAAGCCCACCATGTCGAATAACTTCGACCTTTCGGCGGAATGGTATCCAAGCGCCGGAACGAGCCTGCATATCGCCGGTTTCTACAAGCGCATCACCGACTCTGTAGTCTACAGTTCGTTCCAGCGCACGTTCACGGTCCAGTTTGCGGACGGGACGAGCGAGCAGGCGCTGGCCACGACAAACGACGCGCGGACGGCTGACAAGGCGGCCACGGTGAAGGGCTTCGAAGTTGGCGGCCGCCTGTTCCTCGACAAGCTGCCGGGCTGGCTCTCCGGCATCGGTCTCGAAGCGAACTATACGTTCCTTGACAGCAAGAACCCGGGAGACCTGTATTACGACATCGACGGCGTTGCGCATAATGACGTGCCGCTACAGGGATTGTCGAAGCACAACGTCAATCTGGCGTTCCTGTACGAACACAATCCGTTCTCGCTTCGGATCGCGTATAGCTGGCGCTCCAAGTACCTTCAGTCGACCAATGCCAATGGCACCAACCAGAGCTATAACTATTATCTGACCCCTGGCACCTGCAATGGTGAATCGACGCCTGCCGTCTGTGACCCCCGAGCCACCAACCTGCCTATCTATGGTGATAATTACGGCACTCTCGATGCGGGGCTCACCATTCGAGCCAACGAGAACGTGAGTGTCCAGCTTCAGGCCACCAATATCCTGAACGCTACTCAGAAGACTCTCATGGGGGGGTATCCGGGTGGTCTCTACGGACGCAGCTGGTTCCAGAGCGATCGTCGCTACCGCATGGGTCTGAACGTCACCTTCTGACCTAGCGGATGAAGCGGGTCGATCCGGATCCGCTTCATCCGGAGACGAAAAAGCCGGCATCGTAATTTCGATGGCGGCTTTTTTGCGGTTCACCCAGCGAAGATGCCTTGCCTGCGGCCATAGGTGTGAAACAAGTCTGGCCAGGTGTGTGCCGGCACATCGGCCCCAAGGCGTGCGCCGAATCCATGGCCGCCCTTGTCGAACCCGTGGAATTCGGTCGGCCGGTTCTTCGCCAGCATTGCGCCATACATTGCCACGCTATTTGCGATGGGGACCAGTCCGTCATCGCTGGCATGGGTCAGGAAGACGGGCGGCGTCTCTTCCGTCACGCGGTTTTCGACCGATGCGGCGTTACGCTCCGTCGCGTTGGAGCCGGGACCGAGCAACGCATCGCGCGAGCCGGCATGGACGAACGGCTGGGCCAGCGTCACTACCGGGTAGATCATGCCAACCAGATCGGGGCGGGCGGAAATCTGGTCTGCCGCATCGACCGGGCGATACGCATGCTCATCGAAGCGGGTGGCGATGCTGCCGGCGAGGTGGCCGCCCGCTGAAAAGCCGAGCACGGCAAGCCGCCTGGGGTCGATGCCGAACTCTGCGGCGCGCGACCGCACCACCCGGATAGCACGCTGCACATCCTGGAGCGGAACCTTGGACCGACCTTTCCAGCCTTCGCCCGGCAGGCGATAGTAGAGGATGAAGCAGGTGACGCCGCGTTCGCTGAGCCAACGGGCCTGTTCTTCTCCTTCGTTGTCGACGGAGAGAAAACCGTAGCCGCCGCCGGGAATGATAAGCGCGGCAGAGCCGTCCTGATAGGCGGGGCGCCGGACTTCGATTGTTGGCTTGCCCACGCCGGTAACCCAGCGGTCGTCGAAGTCAGGATTGGAAGAACGTTGCTCGACCGCGGGCGTCGGTAATGTCGCGGGCGCGCCCGGAGCGTCGCCGGGCCACAACGCGACGGACGGACCGGCATACGTAATCCTGCGCGATCCGGCCCTTGCCACAGGGATGGAATTTGCGGCGGCCAGCATGGTCATCCCCCCCAGCAGGGCTCGCCGGGATGTGGTTGTGTCGTTCATCTCGTCGTTCTCTCCAGAGCGATCGGGACGAGGCCACCGATGCTCGATGATTGCGCTATCGTGTCGGCTTTTCTCGAACTCCGCTATTTGCGATAAATCACATGATTATCTGCTTCAAGGTATTCCCCTGAGATATTGTTAGCGTTATCGTTAGGCTCGATCCGGTGAGGGTGTCGTCAGACAGGCCATCATGCCGGACGGTGCGATGGCAAGAGGATAGGGCCGTGGGCATTCCGGGGGTTGGGCGTGCGTTCATGATCGCGCTCGCGACGACGGCGATTTGCAGTGGGACTGCTTCGGCGCAGGAGAAACGCGGTGTCCAGGCTTATGACTGGCGCAACGTTCGCGTTGGCGGCGGCGGTTTTGCGCCGGGCATCGTGTTCAGCCCGGTTGAGGCAGGCCTTGCCTATCTGCGCAGCGACATGGGCGGTGCCTATCGCTGGGATTCAGACAGGCAAACGTGGATTCCCCTGCAGGACGGCGTCGCCGAGGGTAGCTACATGGGGGTGGAGAGCATCGCGGCCGATCCTGTCGACGCGGGCACGGTGTACCTCGCGGTCGGAATGGCTGCGCGCCTGCCGGCTGCTATTTTCCGATCCACCGATCGCGGCGGGCATTGGCAGGTGACGCCGGTGCCCTTTGCGATGGGGGGCAACGAGGACGGCCGGGGGCTGGGCGAGCGACTGGCGGTGGATCCGTTCGACAATCGTCGGTTGTTCTTCGGCTCTCGTCATCAGGGCCTTTGGGCGAGCGAGGATGCAGGGCGGCACTGGCGGCAGGTCGCGGCTTTCCCGCTCAAGGGTCTGGGGCTGCCGACGACGCGGCGCCAGACGCATGGGGGCCTGTCGTTCGTGGTCTTCGATCCGGTTGTCAAAGGGCGGATCTTCGTAGGCAATGCGGACCCACTCGGGGCTCGTATGTACCGATCGGAAGACGGCGGCGCGACCTGGGCGGCGAATACCGGCGGGCCTGCCGCCGACCTTCTGGCAGCCAAGGCAGTGCCCGGCCGCGACGGAATGCTTACCGTCACGATGAATGACGGGATCGGGCCTAACGGCATCGGCCGAGGCGCGGTCTGGCGGCTCGACATGGCAAGCGGAGGCTGGACCGATGTGACCCCCCTCAAGGCAGGTGATGCGCCGACAGGCGGCTACATGGGGGTGTCTGTTTCCGCAATGGATCCCAAGACGATCGCGGTCAGCACCGTGGATCGTGCTCGGCCCGTCGATACCGTCTGGCTCAGCCATGATGGAGGCGCACACTGGGAAGAGCTTTGGCGCCGCTCTACCCGTGATGTGTCGGAAACGCCGTTCCTCGATTTCGACGGGAAGGCGAACTTCGGCCACTGGATCGCGGGGCTGGCCATAGATCCGTTCGATCCGGGGCACGCCGCCTATGTCACCGGCGCCACCGTCTACGACACGCACGATCTCGACAAGCCTGGCGAGATGCGCTGGAATCCCTGGACGCGGGGGATCGAGCAGACTGCCGTCATCACGTTCACAAGTCCGACCGACGGGGCGCACCTCGTGTCCGGGTTCGGAGACATCGGTGGCTTCCGGCACGACGACTTGACCGTCTCCCCGCCGCGCATCCATCTTCAGCCATTCCTCACGAATACCAATACGCTCGATTACGCGGGCCGTGCGCCGCAGATCATGGTGCGCAGCGGCAATACCCATGCGCCGGTGGTTCCAGATACCTCGCTCGCATGGTCGGCGGACGGAGGCGGGTCTTGGACGGGCCTGCATGTGCCGGCGTGCCAACCGCACGCGGATGGCACGCCTTGCCCTGAAGCGACGGGCGATGCGGCCATCACGGTGTCGGCCGACGGGGCAACATTCCTTGTCGAGACCGATGTGCCGCTGCTGTCGCGCGATCGGGGTGCGACGTGGCAGCCGGTCGTGGGCCTGCCTCGGCGGGTGCGGGTGACCTCCGACAAGGATGACGCGCGGCGCTTCTACGCAGTCGATTTCGACAAGGGGCATATCGTGCGCAGCGACGACGGCGGCGCGACCTTCCGAGCAGTCGAGGGCAGGGGACTTCCGGCCGATCTGATCCCACTGCGCTCCGCGAACCGCGAGGCCCCTGCGCCGATACTGGCGCAGGCGGGGCGGTCGGGGGCCTTGTGGCTCAACCTCGACGGCGGGCTTTGGCATTCGGTCGACTTCGGCGAAAGCTGGCAGCGCGCCGGAAGGGACATTCGCGTCGAACGCTTCGGTCTCGGCAAGGGGGCGCCGGGCAAGGCCGATCCGGCGCTTTATGCGCTCGGCTCGGTCGGCGGGTTGCGTGCGATCTGGCGATCCATCGACGGCGGCGCGCAGTGGACAAGAATTAACGACGACCGACATCAATGGGGCATGCGCATCCGCATGGTTTCGGGCGATCCGCGCCTGTTCGGTCGCGTCTATGTGGCAACGGACGGACGCGGCTTGCTTGCCGGCGATCCGGCCAAGGGGGAATGATGAAGAAAACGACGGCAATCGCAGCATTTACGCTCGCTCTCGCACTGGCAGCTCCCGCGGTTGCCGAGCCGGCGGCGCCGCTCCCCCGGATCGAAACGCGCGATGGGCGCCATGCCCTGATCGTCGACGGCGCGCCGTTCGTGATGCTGGCAGGGCAGGTCAACAATTCCAGCAACTATGCGCAGCCGCTCAAGGCAGCGTGGCCGGTGCTCGATGCGATGCAGGCCAATACCGTTGAAGTGCCTATCGCCTGGGAGCAGGTGGAACCCGAAGAAGGGCGGTACGATTTCACGTTCCTGCAGGAACTGCTCGACCAGGCGAGAGCCCACGACAAGCGCGTGGTGTTGCTCTGGTTCGGCACCTGGAAGAATACCAGCCCTGCCTATACGGGTCGCGTCCGTCAAGGTGGTGTAATTTCGGCTGTGGCCGTGGGCCATCGTCA
>NZ_JBMDIO010000024.1:0-83632 GCF_057808725.1 Novosphingobium sp. FG90 | reverse complement strand
GTCTGAATCACCTCAAGCGGCTCAAGGAAAGAACCTTTTTCCGCAACCTGTTAAAGACCTGCCTCTCTAATCAGCTCAGGCTGAGCCTGTCGAAGCCCCTGCCGCGCGCAACCGTGTCACCGCGGCAATATGCCCTGACACACGTATCGGATGACGAGGCCGTCCTCATTGTCCCAGCGCACCCGCTGCGTCGCGCCCGGCGTTGCCGAGCCGCCCAGCGCCGCGCCGCCCGGATTGAGTACCTGCCATTGCTCCACCCGCGTGGTCCCGGCGGCGCAGTTCATGCTGCGCAGCATGAACTGCATGGTGCCGCGCGGCATCTGGCCTTGCGCCCTGGTCAGTACATCCAGTTCGCGGAAGGTGCGGCCGAGCCCGCCCGCCCTCATGCTCGCGGTATCGATGCGGACGCTGCGGCCCACGGCGGTCTCGACCTCCTGCCTGAACACGCGCACCCAGTTGCCCGAGGTCGCGGTAAGCGTGGACGTCGCCGCGATGGCCGCCACCGGAGCACCCGCCAGCACCAGCGCGATGGCCAGCCTCAAAGCGGGCTTCCGTTCTCGTCGCGGTAGATGTCGCGGCGGCCGACGTGATTGGCGGGGCCGACGTAGCCGTCCTGCTCCATGCGCTCGACCCACTTGGCGGCGGTGTTGTAGCCCACGCCCATCTGGCGCTGGAGCCAAGAGACCGAGACCTTCTGGTTCTCGAACACCAGCTGGCAGACCTGCCGGTACTTGCGCTCGTCGGGCTGGTCGGAGGCCGTCGCGTCGAGGTCGTCGAAGCCGAAGCTGCCTTCCTCGGGCTCGTTGGTGACGGCGTCCACGTAGTCGGGCTTGCCCTGCGAGCGCCAGTACGTCGCGACCTGCTCGACTTCCTCGTCCGAGACGAAGGGGCCGTGGACGCGCTTGATGGGGTCGGAGCTGGGCTTGTAGAGCATGTCGCCCTTGCCCAGCAGCTGCTCCGCGCCCTGTTCGCCAAGGATCGTGCGGCTGTCGATACGGCTGGTGACGGCGAAGGACACGCGGGTCGGCAGGTTGGCCTTGATGACGCCGGTGATGACGTCGACCGAGGGGCGCTGCGTCGCCATGATCAGGTGGATGCCCGCCGCGCGGCTCTTTTGCGAAAGGCGCTGGATCAGCACTTCGATTTCCTTGCCGACGGTGACCATGAGGTCGGCAAGCTCGTCGACGATCAGGACGATCTGCGGCAGCGCCTCGTAGTCGAGCTGGCGGTCTTCATAGAGTTCCTCGCCCGTCTCGGGGTCGAAGCCGATCTGGATGCGGCGGCCCAGCGGCTTGCCCTTGGCGGCGGCGGTGCGGACCTTTTCGTTGAAGCTGGCGAGGTTGCGAACCGAAATCTCGCTCATCTGGCGATAGCGGCGCTCCATCTCCTCGACCGCCCACTTGAGCGCGCGGATCGCCTTGGGCGGCTCGGTGACCACCGGCGAGAGCAGGTGCGGAATATCGTCGTAGCTCTTGAGTTCGAGAACCTTGGGATCGACGAGAATCAGGCGGCACTGCGCGGGCGTCAGGCGGTACAGCAGCGACAGCAGGATCGCGTTGAGGCCGACCGACTTACCCGAACCCGTCGTACCCGCGACCAGCAGGTGTGGCATCGTCGCGAGGTCGGCGACGACCGGCTCGCCGGCGATGTCCTTGCCCAGGATGATCGGCAGCATGCCCTTGTGGTGCGCGAAGGCTTCGGAGGCGACCATCTCCTTGAAGGAGACCATCTGGCGGTTGGCGTTGGGCAGTTCGATGCCCATGACCGTACGGCCGGGGATCGAGGAGACGCGGGCCGAGATCGCCGACATGTTGCGGGCGATGTCGTCGGCCAGACCGATGACGCGGCTGGCCTTGATGCCGGGCGCGGGCTCGAGTTCGTACATGGTGACGACCGGGCCGGTGCGCACGGCGGTGATCTCGCCCTTGACGTTGAAGTCGTCGAGCACCGTTTCCAGCAGGCGCGCGTTGCGTTCGAGGCTGAGCTTGTCGATCTTGGGCTGCGAGTTCGGTGCCGGGTCGGCCAGGAGGTCGAGGCTAGGCAACTCGTATTTGTCGAACATGTCCTTCTGGCGGCTGTCCGAACCGAACTGCGCGGGGATCGGCGCGGCCTTGGGGGCGCTGATTTCGGGTGCCTTGCGGGCAGGCGCAGAGGCAGCAGCAGGCATCTCGGCGGCGCGCAGCGGGGCTTCGGCCTTCTCCGGCTTGTCCGCACGCTCGGCCTTGGTCTCCCGTTCCTTGCCGGGCTTGAACGGCAGGTCTTCGGCGGACGGGAGGCTGATCGGGAGGCGGCCGATGCGGCCTGGCAAGGTCAGCAGGCGCGCCCAGTCGAAGGCGAAGACGCGGCCCGCCAGCACGAGGCCGAGGCCGAGGCAGATCACGGCCAGAGCGAACTTGATCCCGCCATGCGCCGCCTCGGGCGCAAGGCCCGCCAGCGCGGTGATCGCCTTGGCGCCCAGCAGCCCGGAAATGCCGCCCATCGAGGCGGGCAGGGTACCGCCCGGCTTGGTGAACCATAGCGAGAGAACCGTGGCGATCAGCAGCATCGACAGCGCCAGCACGCCGACCGGCACCCACCAGCGCTGGTCGGTATGTTCGACCTCGCCGTCGTCCTCCTCGACCAGCAGCCACAGCTTGCGGCCGAAGACGTAGAGCAGCGGCACGAACAGCGCGGACACCGGGCCGAACAGGAACAGCGCGCGCTCGGCCGTCCAGGCGCCGGTGGAGCCCATCCAGTTCTGCACGTCGCCGCCTGCGGCGGTGGAGGTGGAGGGGTCGGTCTGGTGGTAGCTCACCAGCGCGAGGGCGAGGAACACCATGCCCGCAAAGAGCACCAGCGCGCCGGACAGCTCTCCGGCACGGCGCAGCGAGCGCTTGAGGACGGCGCGCCAGTCCGGCTTGGCGATACGCCGACCGGGCGCGATGGGGCGGGTGGCCATTAAAATTTCCCTCGGGGTTTCCGGGGGCGATTATGCGTTCGCGGGGGACTCCGCGTCAAGAATGGACCGGGAACAGGGCTGTGGAGGCCGGTGGGAGAGTCGGATTAGTGCCTTGTTCTTCCTTTTCGTCACCCTGAACTTGTTTCAGGGTCCATTTCGCGGTTTGAGCCGATGGATTGTACCGCCAGCCGACGGGGCGGTTTGCCGGTCCTCGCTCTGCGTTCGCGGCACGATGGACCCTGAAACAAGTTCAGGGTGACGGGGTGTGGGAGGAGAACGCATCCGCCTCTTCCCATCCCTCACCTCAATTCACCGCCTCTCGCGCCTCGAAGGCCACGCCCGGCAGGTCGGGCGACCGGCGCCAGTCCGCGAGCATGTCGCGCCAGGCGTCCCAGCCGGGGAGGTAGCCCTTGAACAGCGCCCACTTCAGTTCCTTGTCGCCCTCGTTGTTGAAGTAGCTCGGCGTGCAGCCCTGCTGGAACTCGGACATGTCGACCTCGTTGGCGCGGCAGTGCGCGACGTAACCGGCGACACCCTCTGCCGTGGCGCAGAACTTGTCGGCCCCGCGCCGCACCGTCTCGCCGATCATGAAGGCGAGGTGTTCCGCCTGACGCCCGAACTGCTCGGTGGTGCTGGAGTTGGTCGCGCCCTGGATGTAGCCCATGTAGAACATGCCGGGGAACTTGTCGGTGGTGACGCCGTGGAGCGTGGCCGGGCCGTTCTCCCAGTGGTCGTAGATCGACAACCCGTTCTCGCCCTCGACCGTGGCGATACCCCAGCGGCGTTTCAGGTCCGACGTCACCTCGAAGCCCGAGGCGAAGATCATCAGGTCCACCTCGTATTCCACGCCATCGGCGACGAAGCCTTTCTCGGTCATGCGCTCCACCCCTTGCGTGGCGGAGACGTCGATCAGCTTGACGTTGGGCTGGTTGAAGGTGGGGTAGTAGTCGTTGTTCGAGAGCGGCCGCTTGCACATGAAACGGAACCACGGCTTGAGGCTTTCCGCCGTTTCCGGGTCCTCGACGATGGCATCGACGCGGCGGCGCAGGCGTTCCATCACCTGATAGTCGACTACGTCGCGCCGCGCCATGATCTGCCCGATGTCGAGCTGGGGGAAGCCGTCCGCCTCCAGTTCGAGGTTCAGGTTGCGGCTGATCTCGGTCCAGATGTCGCAGATCTGGTCGGGTTCGCCGGGCAGGAAGAACGCCTGCGCGCCCCGGTGGAAGTTCGCCATGCGCTCCTGCTGCCAGCCGGGCTGGAGCGAGGCCGCCCAGTCGGGATCGGTCGGCGGATTGGGCCGCTCGTCGATGTTCGAAGGCGTGCGCTGCAGGACGTAGAGCTGCTTCGCGTACTTGCCGAGGTAGGGCACCGCCTGAACCGCAGTGGCGCCGGTGCCGACGATGGCCACGCGCTTGTCCTTCAGCTTGTCCAGAACCGGCTGTTCCCACGAACCGCCGCTGTAGTCATGCTCCCAGCGGCTGGTGTGGAACATCTTGCCTTTGAAGTCGTGGATGCCGGGGATGCCGGGCAGCTTGGGCATGTTCATCACCCCGCCCGCCATGACCACGAAGCGCGCCCGGATGTCGTCGCCGCGATTGGTCTTTACATGCCAGCGCTTGATGGATTCGTCCCAGACGATGCCTTCCACAAGCGTGTGGAACAGCGCCTTGTCGGCCAGCTCGAAATCCTCGGCCATCTTCTGACAATATGCCTGGATTTCCCAGCCGTCGGAGAACTTCTTGCTGGGCATGTAGCCCGTCTCTTCGAGCAGCGGCAAATAACAGTAGGCATCGTTGTCGCACTGCACGCCGGGATAGCGGTTCCAGTACCACACACCGCCGAAGCCGCCCGCATGGTCGATGTTGCGAACGTTGGTCACACCCTGCTTGCGCAAGTGATAGCCCGCCAGGATGCCCGAGAACCCGGCGCCCAGGATCGCTACGTCGATGTCCTCGACCAGCGGCGCACGCTCGGCGACCGGGGTGAAGGGATCATGTGCATAGTTGTCGGAAAAGTCGCCGGTCGGGCGCACGTACTGCTCGCCGCCCTCGCGGCGCAGGCGCTTGTCGCGTTCGGCCAGGTACTTGGCCTTGAGCGCGGGGATGTCGAGTTCCTCCGGCGCAGGCACGTCGGTCTTGAGGCAGGTCATTTCCAATCCCATTCGTTCGAGGCGCTGATCTTGTGAGTGGCTGTGTCTCTCACGTAAATTTATGTCAACAGTGTTGTTGATTAAGAGGCGTCCGCGGTTTCAGAACGCGCCACGGCGAAGCTGTAGCCCAGATGCTCCATGTAGCCGTGCAGGCCGAGGTCGAGCAGGCCAGCCTTGTCGTGCCAGCCGTCCGAGGTGGCGGCGACGTCCTCGATCGTCCATTGCGGCCGGAAGACGCCCTTGGTTTCCGCCACGAACATGCGCGAGACGCGGCCCGCCATCGAGGCGACCAGTTCGCCCGAGACGGAGCAGCTTTCATGGCACAGCCAGCCGACGACGGGCGCGACCAGTTCCGGGTCCATCGGCGGGTACTGCGAGATGTCGAGGCCTTCGGCCATGCGGGTGACGGCGCCGGGCACTATGGTGTTGCACTTGACGTCATGCGCCTCACCTTCGAGCGCGGCGATGTTGTTGAGGCCGATCATGCCGGACTTCGACATGCCGTAGTTCACGCAGTTGACGTTGCCGTAGACGCCGCCGATCGAGCTGGTCAGCACGATGCGGCCGTAGTTCGCGTCGCACATCGGGCCGAACGCGGCCTGCACGACATGGAACGCGCCGAGCAGGTGGACGTCCACCACGGCGCGGAAATCTTCATAGGGGATGTCGCGGATCGATCCGTAGCGCACGTTGCCCGCGTTGTGGATCAGCACGTCGATGCGGCCCCATGCGTCGAGCGCGGCCTGGATGATGGCGCGGCCGCCTTCAGGGGTGGCGACGGTATCGGCATTGGCGATCGCCTCGCCGCCCGCCGCGACGATCTCGTCCACCACACTTTGCGCGACGCTTGTATCCGGTCCATCCCCGCGGATCGCTCCGCCCAGGTCGTTGACGACAACCTTGCAGCCGCGCGCGGCCAGCAGGAGCGCATAGGAGCGGCCAAGGCCCCGGCCGCCGCCGGTGACCACGGCAACACGGCCGTCGAAACGCATTTCAGGGTTGGACATGATGCAGGCGTCCTCTCTCGGGCGCGCACCCGCGCCGGAAAAACGGCGGCGTTCGGGGCTCGGCGTTCCGGGTGGGCGCGTCTCAATTGGTTATCGGTCAGGCGGACGAATATCTGCACGCGGAGGGGCTTGGCA
Organism: Novosphingobium sp. FG90; assembly: GCF_057808725.1. Taxonomy (NCBI): domain Bacteria; kingdom Pseudomonadati; phylum Pseudomonadota; class Alphaproteobacteria; order Sphingomonadales; family Sphingomonadaceae; genus Novosphingobium; species Novosphingobium sp. FG90. The sequence continues at coordinate 77,403 of NZ_JBMDIO010000024.1, read as the reverse complement.
ACGCCGGGCGCGTCGCTCGGGCGATGCTATGCGCCAGGTCCTGTCGGCGCGGGCACATCGCGTTGCACCGGCCCGCGCCCGCCTATACCGTCCAGCCAAAGACCCGGCCTTGGGCTGGGGGAGAGGAATGTATACATGCTGGAAGCCGCCGGCCGCAACGCCAATGGACTGACCGCCAAGCCGGGCGAGGGCTGGGGCCTGCACCGCATGACCCCGGCCAGTCGCCTCAACGGTGCCAACGGCATCCGCACCGGTGCGGACGGTCGTATTTACGTGGCGCAGGTCGCGGGCAGCAAGGTCAGCGCGATCGACGTCGATACTGGCGCGATCGAGACGATCTCTCCCAATGGCGGCGGTATCGTCGGTCCGGACGACCTTGCCTTCGACGAGGCGGGCAACCTCTACTGCACCGAGATCACCGAGGGGCGCGTCTCGATGATGACGCCCTCGGGGCAGTACCGGGTGATCCACGGCGACATGCCGGTGGCGAACCCGATCACGTATCATCAGGGCCGCCTGATCGCGGGCGAGCTGCGCATCGGCGGGCGCATCATGGAACTCGACCGCGATGGCGGCGCGCCGCGCGTGATCTTCGAGGGGGTGCCGATGGCCAATGCCTTCGAGGTCGGCCCGGACGGCAATCTCTACTTCCCGGCGCAGGGCGCGAACGAGATCTGGCGCATCTCCCTCGACGGCGGCGAGCCGGAAGTGGTGGCGAAGGACCTCGGCGTGCCGGATTCGGTGAAGTTCCATCCCGACGGCTCGATCATTTCCACCCAGGTCTATTCGGGGCAGGTGCTCAAGATCGATCCGCGCACCGGCGCGAAGACGGTACTGGCCGACATCGGGCCGGGGCTCGACAACGTCGCCTTCGTGAACGGACGAACGTTTGTCAGCCACATCAACGGCTCGATTACCGAGATCACCGCGCCGGGGCAGACCAGGCCGCTGGTGGAGAAGGGGCTGCAATGGCCGCTCGGCCTTGCGGTGGACGAGCACGGGCACGTCCTGGTTGCGGACGGTGGCTTCACGTACCTGCTGCGTCCCGGCGAACCGCTGCAACTGGCGGGGATGTTGTTCTCGCCCGGGTTCCCGGGCTGGGTGCGCGACGTGACGGCAAGCGGTCCGGACGAATGGATCGTCACCACCGCCAACGGCGATGTGGCCCGCTGGAACCCGGCGGCGGCCACCAGCGAGGTTCTGGCGAGCGGCCATGACCGCCTGATGGGTGTCGCGGCCACATCCGGCGGCGCCGTGTTCGCCGAGTTCGGCACCGGCAGGGTGCACGCGATCGAAGGCGGCAACGTCAGCGAACTCGCCGGCGGTCTCGATCGGCCGATGGGTGTGGCGGTGTCCGGCGATGGAACCGTCTACGTGGCCGAGAGCGGCGCGGGGCGGGTGGTAAAGCTGGCGGGCGGGCGCAAGGAGGTGGTGCTCGACGGCCTCGCACGGCCCGAGGGGCTGACGATCGCGGGGGCTACGCTGTTCATCGCCGATCCGGGCGCCAATGCCCTCGTCGCCAGCGACCTGTCGGGCGGCGCACGGGAGGTTGTCGCCAGCGAGTTGCCGATGGGCGGGCCGGGCGGGCTGCAGCCGGTGCAGCTTGGCGGGGTTGGCGACATGTGCGGGCCGATGAACACGTTCACCGGCGTCGCCGTGGCGCCCGACGGCACCGTCTATCTCTCCGCCGACGCCGAGGGCAGCGTCGTCGCCTTCCGCCGTCTCTAAGGAGTTCTGTCGATGCTCAAGCAGATCTGCTTCTTCCGCAAGCGACCCGACATGACCATGGACGAGTTCATGGACTACTACGAGAACCAGCATTCGCAGCTGGCGAAGAAGTCCGGCGCCAAGCCCGCGATCCCGAACGCGGTGCGCTATGTGCGGCGCTATCTGGTGCCTGAGAAGAACCCCATCACCGGCCAGATCCACGATCCGGGCTACGACTGTATCATGGAAATCTGGTGGAACAGCCGAGAGGATTTCGAACGCTCTCAGGCGATCATTTCCGCGCCCGAGCGCCTGCCGATGACCCGGGCGGACGAGGAGAAGCTGTTCGCGAGCCATGACAACCCGGTGGTGACGTGCATCGAGTACGATTCGCCGATGGGGCCGAACGGCGAGAACACGCATGTGGACTTGCGGTACGAGAACTGAGGTGCACGCCCCCGCTTCCCCATCCGCCCGCGACGAATGGCGCGCGCATCCGCTGCTGCCGGTGGCGGCGGGGCTCGGTTATGCCACCAGCGTCATCCACATCTACGGCATCGGCCCGTTCTACGGTCCCGTCGCCACCGAGTTCGGCTGGAGCCGCACCGAAGTCACTTTCGGCCTGACGCTGGCGACGCTGGTGCAGGCGGTGGGCGGGGTGTTCATCGGCCTTGCCGTCGATCGGTTCGGCCCGCGCCGGTTCGGGGTTGCCGGGCTGGTGCTGCTGGGAATCGCCTTCGCCCTGCTGGGTACGGCCGACGGATCGCTGCTGAACTGGTATCTGCTCTGGGGCCTCGTCGCGCTTGCCGCCTTGCCGGTGCAGGCTTCTGTGTGGACGAGCGCGGTCGCTTCGCGCTTCACCGTGTCGCGGGGCATGGCCTTCGCGGTGACCTTGTGCGGGGCATCGATCGCGGCGGGGGTGTTCCCGCCGATGGCGACGGCCCTGATCGGTGCGCTTGGCTGGAGAGGGGCATTTCCGGTGCAGGCCGCCATCTGGCTGGGCATCGCATTCCCGGTGATCTTCGTGTTTTTCCATGGCCGGTACGACCGTGGCCGCAAGCAGACTGCAGAGGACGCCGTTTCGTGCCCCGCCGACCTTCCCGGAGCGACCTTGCGCGAGGGACTGACCTCGAGCGTCTACCATCGCCTGTTCATCGCCAGCCTGCTGTTCACGTTCACCGTGATCGCCCTGGTGGTCCACTTCACCGCGATCCTCGGCGATGCGGGGGCGAGCCCGATGACGGCTGCCGCCATCGCCTCGTTCGTAGGCTGGTTCTCGCTCGCCGGAAGACTGGGGACGGGAGCGCTGCTCGACCGGCTGCCGGCCTCGCTGGTCGGCGCGGCGGTGTTCATGCTGCCGGTGCTGGGATGCCTGCTGCTCCTGCTCGGCGGCGGCTCGCTGGCCGCGATGGGCACGGCTTCGGCGCTGATCGGGCTTACTCTGGGGGCCGAGATCGACGTCGTCGTCTACCTGCTGACCCGGCACTTCGGCCTGCGCAACTTCGGCGGGCTCTATGGCGGCCTGCTGGCGGCGCTGTCGATCGGCACGGCGATCGGGCCGCTCGTGGCGGCGCAGTTCTACGATCGGACCGGCAGTTACGCGGGGTTCCTGTGGCTGGCGCTGGCTTTCATGGCCGCGAGCAGCGTCGCCATCGGGACGCTGCCGAGGGGCCAGGCGGCATATGCCGCGCACTGAAGGGCCGCGCTCAAGGAACGCCCCGGCGGTTTGCTCCCGCATACCGATAATGAGATAACGGCCGCAAACCCGAACAAGCAGGAACGAGGATATCCATGGGCGAAATCGGCAAGATCGTTCAGGCGCCCGAGGAACTGGTCGCCCCGGTCAATGTGCCAGCCGAGGCTTACGTCTCCCTCGAATACGCGCGCGCCGAGGTGGACAAGCTGTGGCGCAAGGTCTGGCTGCAGGCCGGGCGGGTGGAGGACATCCCCGAGGTGGGTGATTTCATCACCTTCGACATCGTCCACGATTCAGTGATCATCGTGCGCGCCTCGGCGGACGAGATCCACGCTTTTCACAACGTCTGCCCGCATCGGGGACGCAAGCTGGTCGACGTGCCGCCCGGCCAGCGCAACGCACGCGGCAACCGGCGGACGCTGATCTGCGGCTACCACGGCTGGACCTTCGGCCTCGACGGCGCGAACACGTATGTCGAGCATCAGGACGACTGGCAGGGGCACTTGTGCGCCGGCCGTGCCGATCTCGGCAAGGTGCGGGTGGAGACGTGGGGCGGCTGGCTCTGGATCACCCTCGATCCCGAGGCGATGCCGCTGGCGGACTATCTCAATCCTGCCGCGACCATGCTCGATCCCTACGGCCTCCAGAACATGCGCCCGCGCTGGCGCAAGTGGGTGGTGTTCGAGTGTAACTGGAAGGTCGCGATGGAGGCTTTCTGCGAGACCTACCACGTCTCCACCACGCATCCGGAATTCATGGAATTCGGCCAGTTCCGGGGCTGGGCGCGCAATCAGGGCCTGCATTCCAACATCGGCTACGAGGCTCCCAAGGGGCAGGAGGAGGACTCCGGCAAGCTGCGCCTCGGCGCGGGCGAGGACCCGCGCCTGACCACGGCGGACATGCAGAACTTCACCTGGGCCAACGCCAACACCAACACCACGATGACGCTGGTGGGCGTGGCGAACCGGCTCAAGGACGAACTGCCCGAGGGCACGCCGGCGGCCGAAGTCTCGAAGTACTGGATCCAGACCGCCAAGGCCGAGGACGCAGCGCGCGGCGTCGTCTGGGCGCAGGTCGATCCGCTCCATACGGCGCAGGCGGGCACGGCCTGGCAGATCTTCCCGAACTTCCAGATCGGCCACGCGGTCAACAACATGCTCTGCTATCAGGCGCGGCCCTATGGCACCGATCCCGACAAGTGCATCTTCGAGGCGGCGGTCTACGAACTCTGGCCGGAAGGGGAGGCGCCGCAGACCGACTGGGAATACACCGAGCCCGCCGACTGGCCGCCGGTGCTTCAGCAGGACTTCGCCAACATGGCGGCGGTGCAGCAGGGGATGAAGAACGTCGGCTTCCGGGGTGCGCAGCCCAATCCCTACATGGAGCGCTCGGTCGCCTCGCTGCATATGAACCTCGCGAAGTTCATGGGGACGGGCGCGCCGAAGACGTACTGAGGGGGGCTTAGACAGGCTCAGCCGTGACCCTTCGACGAGCTCAGGGTAAGCGGCGGGGGTAGTGCAAACCTTCCAATCCCGCTCAGGCTGAGCTTGTCAAAGCCCCATTGGCATAGCGGAAAGACCTCATGCAGTTCCCCCTGGTCCATGTAAGCTGGGCGCTGGCCGACAACGCACAGCGTCCCGCCTGCGACGCCTTCTTCCGGGAGGTGTTCGGTGCGCAGACCGCTTACGAGATACTCGTCACGCCGGAGACGGAAAAGCTCGGTCTCGACCGTGAGGAATCGCTGCTGATGATCGGCGACACCATGGTCATCCCGATCGCGCCCGCTGGTCCCGGCACGGTGGAAGGCAACCCGCTGGGCGACATGCTGCGCCGTTCGGCGGCGCCGGAGCGCTGGATCGGGCTGGCGCTCAAGGTGGCCGATCTCGGCAAGGCGGATGCGTGGTTCGCCGCGTGCGGCTTCAAGCGGTTCTACGATCCCGGAATGGAAGCGCACTATTTCCTCGTGCCGAAGGGCCAGATGCTGGGAATGCGGCTGGAGATCGTGAAGCAGGACATGCCGAACGATCCGCGCCGCGATCCGGCATGGCGTCCTTCCGGAGATCATCCGCTCGGTATCGAGGGGCTGCAGGCGGTCGGTGTCAGCACCCCCTCGCTGGCCGAGGCGCGGGCTCTGTTCGGGGACGGGCTCGAATGGCCCGCGATCGGCGAACGCGACCTGCCCGAAGGGCGCTGCGCTGCCTTTGCCATGGGCGACACCGTGATCGAGGCGCTGGAAGGCGCACCCGGTTCATCCGCCGCGCGTCATGCTGCCGAGGTGAAGGGCATCTGCCATCTCGTCTTCAAGGTTCGCGATGCGGCAGCGGCGGCGGCCCGGCTGCGGAGCCGGGGCCTGCCGCTGATCGGCGAGGTGGAGGACCGTTTCGCCATCCACCCCGATGCGGCGCACGGGCGGCTGATCTGGCTTACCGGCCAAATCCCGCCGGGCTATCCTCCGGTCGGATCGAAGCTGGGCACATTCTCCCTGCCGCCGAGTTGATTGACGGGCGCGGCATTCGGACCGAATGTCCGGCGTGCCTGTTGGAGACACGTGAGAATGCCATCTGCACATCTGGTGACCAGGCTGGCCTGCCTGGCCGTGGCGGCGCCGCTGGGGCTGCTTCCCGTCGCCGCCGACGCCAGCTTCTATACCGGCAACGAACTCTACAAGGTCTGCACCGCTGATCGCGGCAGCAACACGTATGTAGAGAACACCTACGAATGCATCGCCTATATCACCGGCGCCGTCGATGCGTTCAACACGGTTCGTCGGACCAGCACGGCGAAGACCTGCATCCCCGGGGATGTGACGATCGCCGAGTTGCGCCGTGCGACGGTGGCCTATCTTTCCGATAACCCGGACAAGCGCAGCGAATCCGCGTCGGATCTCGTCTTCGCGGCGACGCGCACGCAATGGCCCTGTGCCAGCAAGCCCGCGACGCCGGCCAAGACCAAGAAGAAGGCGACGAAGAAGAAAAGGTAGCAGCGGGCCGGCGCTGCGGTCCCGGTTTTACTTCGCTTCGGCGATCAGCTTGAGCGCCTCGGGCGAGGTCCAGTCGTTGCCGCCGGTATAGCGCCACACTTCCTTGCCCTGCCTGTCGAACATGATGGTGACCGGCAGGTTGCCCCCGTACTGGAAGCCGAGGTCGCCCTGCTCGTCCACCCAGGGCTGGATCTGCTCGAGTTCGCGGCGACGCAGGATCTCGACGACCTTGTCGGTCTGGCCCATGTCCTGCGAGATCGGCAGGATCGTCACGCCCAGTTCGCCTTCGCGGTCGATCAGCTTGTTGAGCGTGGGCATTTCCGCGATGCACGGTGCGCACCACGTGGCCCACAGGTTGACCAGCAGCGGCTTGCCCTTGAACGAGGAGAGGTCGAGGCTTTCGCCGGTGTTGTCTACCAGGCTGACGGTCGGCATCGGCTCGCCCTTGTGCGAGCGATCGAGTTTGCCGCCTGCTTCCGGCGCCTGTGCCGGGCCGGCCTGTTTCGCTTCTTCGGAAGCCGCCGGTTGCGCGTCCTTGTTCCCTTTACTATCGCAGCCCGCAATCACGAGGGCCGAGGCCCCGGCCAGCGAACACAGGACGAGCGACTTGAGCGAACGGGAAGACAGCAAGGCGACAGGCTCCAATGCAATGTGGGGCGGACGGTTCGCACAGGGACCGTCGGCAATCATGCGCGAGATAAACGCCTCGATTCCCTTCGACAAGGCATTGTGGCGTCAGGACATCGCCGCCAGCAAGGCCCACGTCGCGATGCTGGGCGCCTGCGGCATCGTTTCGGACGCCGACGCGGTGACCATCCGCGACGGCCTCGACGCCGTCGCCGCCGAGTACGAAGCCGATGGCGTACCCGAGGACTGGGACCTCGAGGACATCCACATGACCACCGAGTCGCGCCTCGCGCAGCTCATCGGTCCGGCGGCCGGGCGCCTCCACACCGCGCGATCGCGCAATGATCAGGTCGCCACCGACTTCCGCCTTTGGGTGCGCGATGCGATGGACCAGGCCGATGCGGGCTTGCAGGCGCTGCAGGTTGCGCTGGTCACCCGCGCCGGCGAACATGCCGACAGCATCATGCCCGGCTTCACGCACCTGCAGACCGCGCAGCCAGTGACGCTCGGCCATCACCTGATGGCTTACTACGAGATGATCGGCCGCGACCGTTCGCGTTTCGCCGATGCGAGGAAGCGCATGAACCGCAGCCCGCTGGGTTCGGCGGCGCTGGCCGGCACCGGCTTCCCGATCGACCGCCTGATGACCGCGCAGGCGCTGGGCTTCGACGGCCCAACCGACAACAGCCTCGATTCGGTGTCCGACCGCGACTTCGCGCTCGATTACCTGATGGCCGCCAGCCAGTGCTCGCTGCACCTTTCGCGTCTGGCCGAGGAGTTCATCATCTGGGCCAGCCAGCCCTTCGGCTTCGTGGCGCTGCCCGATGCTCTGTCCACCGGCAGCTCGATCATGCCGCAGAAGAAGAACCCGGACGCGGCCGAGCTGGTGCGCGGCCACTCGGGCCGCATCTCCGGCTGCCTGATGTCGCTGATGATGACGATGAAAGGCCTGCCGCTCGCCTATTCGAAGGATATGCAGGACGACAAGCCGCCGGTGTTCGAGGCGGCGGGCCTGCTGGCGCTGTCGATCGCGGCGATGACCGGCATGGTCGCCGACACCCGCTTCAAGACCGACCGCATGCGCGCCGCCGCCGAACTGGGCTTCGCCACCGCGACCGATCTGGCCGACTGGCTGGTGCGTCAGGCCGACATTCCCTTCCGCGAGGCGCACCATATCACCGGCGCGGCGGTCAAGCTGGCCGAGCAGCGCGGGGTGCCTCTCGATCAATTGCCGCTCGAAGACCTCAAGGCCATCGACAGTCGCATCGACGAGCGCGTATTCAACGCGCTCTCGGTCGAGGCTTCGGTCGCCGCGCGGTGCTCGCACGGCGGCACCGCGCCCGAGCAAGTGCGCCTGCGCGTGGCGGATGCCCGCGTTTCGCTTGGTCTGGAGTAGTAGGTTGATGAAGAAGGCCGCTGTTGTTCTGGTGCTCCTCAGCCTTGCCGCGTGCGGGCAGAAATCGGCGCTCGGCCTGAAACCGGGGCAGCAGATGCCGCCCGCGCCTTATGGCCGGGCGGACAAACCGGCGGCCTCGGAACTTCTCACCACGCCGACCATCGCCATCCCCGAGCGCAGCGTCGAGCTGCGGACCCGCTCCGAGGAACGCCAGGACGACCCGTTCGACCTGCCGCCGCCCGAAGCCCCGCAGCCCGACCCGACTACAGCCGCATCCGGCCAGCCCGAGTAAGAAAATTCCATGGATCATTTTGCAATTACAGACGGCGCGATGAACGCCGAACAGGTGCCGCTGGCCGATATCGCCCGCGAAGTCGGCACCCCGGTCTACGTCTATTCGCGCGCTACGCTCTCGCGCCATGCGAAGGTGTTCCGCGAGGCGCTTTCGGCGCTGCCCAGCATCCACATCGCCTTCGCGGTGAAGTCCAACCCGAACCTTGCCGTCCTGCGCCTGCTGGCGAAGGAAGGCTACGGCGCCGACGTCGTCTCCGAGGGCGAGATGAACCGCGCGCTGGCAGCGGGCATGAAGGCGCAGGACGTCGTTTTCTCCGGCGTAGGCAAGACCCGCGCCGAACTGGCCGCCGCCGTGCGCGCCGGGATCGGCCAGTTCAATCTCGAAAGCGAGGAAGAGGGCGTCGAACTCTCGGAGATCGCGGCGGAACTGGGCGCCAAGGCGACCTGCACCCTTCGCGTCAATCCGGACGTCGATGCGCGCACACATGCGAAGATCTCGACGGGCAAGGCCGAGAACAAGTTCGGCGTCGCCTATGACCGCGCGGCCGGTATCTATGCCCGCCTTTCGGCGCTGCCGGGGCTGGAGATGCGCGGCCTTGCCGTCCACATCGGCAGCCAGATCAGCGACCTCGAACCCTCGCGCCAGGCGTTCATCAAGATGGGCGCGTTGATGGCAACGCTGCGTTCGCAGGGCCTGACCGTCACGCACATGGACCTCGGCGGCGGCCTCGGCGTGCCCTACAAGGCGACCGACGACCTGCCGACGCCCGCCGACTACGGCCGCATGGTGGCCGAAGTCGCGGGCGACTGGGGCGTGACGCTGATGTTCGAGCCGGGCCGCGTCATCACCGGCAACTCGGGCGTGCTCGTGACGGAAGTGGTGCGCGTCAAGCAGGGCACCACGAATCCGTGGATCGTCGTCGATGCGGCGATGAACGACCTCGCCCGCCCGGCGATGTACGATGCCTGGCACGACTTTGCGGCCGTGCACCCCTCGGGCGAGACGATGACCGCGAACATCGTCGGCCCCATCTGCGAAAGCTCCGACACGTTCGCCATGGCGCGCGAAATCGACGTGGTGAAGGCGGGCGACCTCGGCGTGTTCCGCACCGCCGGTGCCTATGGCGCGACGATGGCGAACACCTACAACAGCCGCGCGCTGGTGCCCGAGGTTATGGTGGACGGTGACAAGTGGGCGCTCGTCGCCAACCGCATCGAGCCTGCCACGATCCTCGCCGCCGAGCAGGTTCCGGACTGGCTGGACTGACGGCATGATCGAAAGCCTTCCCCTGTTTCATCGCATCGCTGGCTGTCCGGTCGTGGTGCTGGGTGAGGGGGAGGCGGCCGAAGCCAAGCGGCGGCTGGTCGAACGCGCTGGCGGGCTGGTGGTCGGCAACCTCGACGAGGGCATCGCGGCAGGTGCCCGGTTGGCCTTCGTCGTGCAGGAAGAGGACGCCCGGGCCGAGGCGGACGTCGCCGCAGCGCGCCGGGCGGGGCTGCTGGTGAACGCCACCGACCGCCCGGCCCTTTGCGATTTCACGGTGCCCTCGATCCTGGACCGTTCGCCGGTGCTTATTGCGGTAGGCACGGGCGGTGCCTCGGCTGGCCTTGCGAAGCAATTGCGGTTGCGGCTGGAAACGCTGCTGCCACAATCGCTCGGCGCACTCGCTTCTGCTTTGCAGAATGCACGCGGGCGGCTGCGCGAACGCTTTCCCGAACCCGGCGACCGTCGCCGTGCGTTGGATGCGGCGCTGACGGCGGGCGGTACACTCGATCCGCTTGTCGCGAGCAGCGCTGAGCGGGTGGATGGCTGGGTGAAGGACGCTGTCGCCGACGAGGGCGAACTGGTGGAAATCACCCTTCGCAGCGGTGATCCCGACGATCTGACGCTCCGCCAGGCCCGCCTGCTGGGCGCTGCCGATGTCGTCATCCATGATCCGCGCGTGCCGCAGGCGATCCTCGATCGCGCCCGCGCCGATGCACAGCGGCATGTTCTGCCCAAGGCCCCGCCGCGCGCAGGACTGACGGTGGTGCTGACGCTCGGTTGAAAAGGGGGCAGCAGGTCCTGTCTGGGTGGTAGGCTCAGACCGTCATCCCAGCGAAGGCTGGGACCGTTGTGACCATGATGAGCCCTCGCGGCAAGGCATTGCTAACCCCATCCCGGCCTTGCCGAGAAGCAGCGTGATGGCGAGAGCGGTCCCAGCCTTCGCTGGGACGACGATGATGTTCGGGCGGCAATGGGTGTTAGCGGCAATTCCGTCCAGCGCCCTTCTAGAACAGCCCCCCAGCCAGCGCATCGATGGCGCCCTGCAGGATCACCGCCGCCGCCGCCGAATCGATCCGCGTGGCGCGCTTGGCGCGGCTCATGTCCTGTTCGATGAGGCCGCGTTCGGCGCTGGAGGTGGACCAGCGCTCGTCCCATAGCAGGATCGGCAGGCCCAGTACCGACAGGTTGCGCGCATAGGCGCGGCTCGACTGCGCGCGCGGGCCTTCGGAGCCGTCCATGTTGAGCGGCAAGCCGATGACGATGCCCCTGATCGAACGTTCGCGGATCAGGTCCTCCATCAGCGCCTTGTCGGCCCCGAACTTGCCGCGCTTGATCGTCTTGCCGGGCGAGGCGATGCGCCAGCCGGCATCGCAGAAGGCGGTGCCGATGGTCTGCGTGCCGAGGTCGAGGCCGAGCAGCGCGCCCTTGTTCGGCAGGGCCTCGCGGAACTCCAGCGAACTGGTGGTGGGGGTCACTTTTGCTGCTTCGCCAGCCACGCTTGGGTGCGCCTTTCGAAATCGGCCCTGAGGTTCGCCCAGAACAGGGTCACGTCATAGAGGTGATAGTTGTTGCCCGGCAGCACGTAGGCCCCAAGGTCGAGTTTGGGCGGCGGGCCGATGTGGAGGAAGTAGTCGGGGCCGCAAGCCGCGGGAACGATCTGCGCGGCCATGGTCCCGCTGCGCGCCTTGAAGTCGGGGACGAGGGTGCCGAGGTTCGCCTCGGCCCCGGCGGCGCTGTTCGGCACGCCGGTCAGCGGGTTGGTGCACAGGAACGCGCTGCCCGCCACCGACTGCGCGTCAAGCCCGGTGCGCCGGGCATAGGCCTTGAGCAGCATCGCGGTATCCGCCGGGTCGGCGACCGAAAGCCAGCTGACGATGCAGCCGGGCTCGTCCGCGCGCTGGCAGGCGGGGACGCCCATCTTTGGCAGGTCATGCTCCAGCGAGACCGGCCAGCCGATCACCCATGCCCCGACGAGGCGCTGCGCCAGCGGCGTCCCGGCGATGCGATCGCGCATCAGGCGGCGCAGCAGGAACGCGCCCTGGCTGTGGCCCACCAGCGCGATCGGCTGGTCTGGTTTGAGGTTGCGGGTGAAGATTTCGAACGAGGCGAGCACGTCGGCGTAGGCCAGGTCGATTGCCTGCGCGGCCTCGGGCTTGGCGGTCAGGAAGGTGCCGACGGCGGCCTGCCGGTAGCGCGGCGCCCAGATTTCGCCTTCGTTGAACGGGCTAGCCATGCCCTGCACGAAGAGGTTCGCGCGGTCGCGGCTGACTGTGTCGTCCAGCGCGGCGTTCCAGGCGTCACGTGCGATGTAGCTGGTTGGGTGGACGAAGAAGACCGCGACCGGGAGTTTTGTCTGGGGGGCCTCGATGCCGGGAGGGAGCCACGAGGAGGGATCGTCCTTCATGCCCGGCCGGGCGACCCACATCGCCGGGTTGTTCCACGATTCGGGCGGCAGCGCCTGTTGCTCGGCAAAGGAGACGCTGGGCACGAAGGCCATCTCGGTCAGGTCCTCGGACCAGAACCACAAAGCCAGCATCAGCGCCAGCACCGCTACCGTCAGTCCCGCGATGACGTAGAGGAACTTGCGCGCCATGCCCCGTCAGTACGCCTTGGACGGATCGACGCGCGGGCGCAGGCTGGTGAAGGCGCGGCCTTCGCGCATGGAACTCCACCAGGTCAGCGGGTTCCAGCTTTGCGAACCGTCGAGCGAGAAGGTGATGAACTCCGCCCGGCCGCCGATGTCGGAGAGCGGCACCGGACCTCCGAGCCCGCCGTCGGGCTGGCCCTGCCAGTTGGTGGTGAAGGGTGCGCGGCTGTCCGCCGAACGGTCGCGGTCATCGCCCATCAGGAAGACGTGGCCTTCCGGGATCGTCACCTCGGGGTAGTTGTCGAGGCTCTGGTCGATATAGTCGATCACCTGATAGCTGGCGCCGTTGGGCAGCGTCTCGCGGTAGGTCGGCAGTTCGTAGACCTCGCGGCCGGAGGGCAGGCGGGTGCGGTATTGCTCGAAGCCGTCGTAGCAGTGGCCCGGCTCCTGCCCTTCGCAGGTCAGCTTGTCGTCGGCGGGGATCTGCACCGGCGGCTCGATCTCGCGCGGGATGAACTTGCCGTTGAGGCGGATGCGGCCGTCGATCACGGCGATGCGGTCTCCCGGACGGGCGACGACGCGCTTGATGAGGTCGGCCTTGCGGTTGCCGGGCACCACGATGACGATGTCGCCGTACGCGGGCGTGGAGCCGAGGATGCGCGTGGTCGAGCGCGGCAGCAGGTGGAAGCTCAGCGACGACCAGTTCCAGCCGTAGGGATACTTCGACACCACCAGCCGGTCCCCCACCAGCAGCCCCGGCATCATCGAGATCGAGGGGATGTAGAACGGCTTGGCCACCAGAGAATGAAACGCCAGCACGCCCAGCAGCATGACGAAAAGGCCGCGCAATTCGTGCCACCAGTTCGTGGTGCGAGGCTGCCTTGCCGGCTTTGCCTGTTCGATAGCTTCGGGCCGGGCGATTTGTTCGGTCATGCGGGGGGAAACTCGGCGATTAGGAGAGGGGGCGTGCTTCGATGATCACGAAGGCCTGCGCCCATGGGTGGTCGTCCGTGAGTGTCAGGTGAACCACGGCTTCATGGCCTGCGGGGATCATGGAATTCAGCCGTTCCTTCGCGCCGCCGGTCAGCGCCAACGTCGGCGCGCCCGAGGGGGCGTTGACGACGCCGATGTCCTTCATGAACACGCCCGCCTTGAACCCGGTTCCGACCGCCTTGGAAAACGCCTCCTTGGCAGCGAAGCGCTTGGCCAGCGTGCCCGCGATGGTGTGCGGGCGGCGGGCGGCCTTGGCGCGCTCCACCTCGGTGAAGACGCGACCCAGAAAGCGGTCGCCGTAGCGCTCAAGCGAACTGGCGATTCGCTCGATGTTGCACAGGTCCGAACCGAGGCCGATGATCATGCCCGGGCTCCCGGTTGCTTCGTCATCACCGCACCTCGTCCATCAGCGCGCGCATCTTTTTCACGCTGGCTTCCAGCCCGATGAAGATCGCCTCGCCGATGAGGTAGTGTCCGATGTTGAGTTCCGCCAGTTGCGGAATCGCCGCGATGGGCTGGACGTTCTCGTAAGTCAGGCCATGCCCGGCATGCGGCTCGATGCCGTTCTTGGCCGCCAGCGCCGACATGTCGACGATCCGGCGTAACTCGTGCGCGACCTGCTCGCCCTCGGCATGGGCGTATTCGCCGGTGTGGAATTCCACCACCGGGGCGCCGAGTTTCATTGCTGCTTCGATCTGGCGCGGTTCGGGGGCGATGAACAGACTGACGCGAATCCCCGCGTCCGACAGACGCGCGACGATGGGCGCGAGGCGGTTGTGCTGGCCCGCCGCGTCGAGGCCGCCCTCGGTGGTGCGCTCCTCGCGCCGCTCGGGCACGATGCAGACGGCGTGGGGGCGGTGCCTGAGGGCGATCTCCAGCATCTCGTCGGTCGCCGCCATCTCCAGGTTGATCGGCAGGCCGGTGGCCTCGGCGACGCGGAAGAGGTCGTCGTCGCGGATGTGGCGGCGATCCTCGCGCAAGTGCACGGTGATGCCGTCGCCCCCGGCGCGCGCCACGATCTGCGCAGCACGGGCCGGATCCGGATGCTCGCCGCCGCGCGCGTTTCGGATCGTCGCGACATGGTCGATGTTGACGCCGAGACGCAGGCGGGCGGGCTTGAGCACGTTCATTGGATCATCCGATAATGAGAATTACTGGGCGCGGCTGCCGGGCTTGACGGCCTGCGAGGAGGCGAGTTCGGGCGGCAGTTCGTCCGGCGCGTAAGTCGGAAAGTTCAGCGCGACGAGCGGGAAGAACGGGACGCCCAGATCCACCGATCCGGCCGAGCGATCGACCAGCGAGGCCGCAGCGATCACGGTGCCGCCGGCTTCCTCGATGGCCTTGATGGCCTCGCGGCTGGACAGGCCGGTGGTGACCACGTCCTCGACCATCAGCACTTTGTCGCCCGGTTCCAGCGAGAAACCGCGGCGCAGTTCGAAAGTGCCGGTCGGGCGCTCGACGAACATCGCGTCGACCTGCAGGGCGCGGCCCATCTCCTGGCCGATGATGACGCCGCCCATCGCGGGCGAAACCACCTTGGTGATCTGCTTGCGAATATCGTGCGGCAGCTTCGATGCGATCGCTACGGCAAGACGCGCGGCGCGGTCGGGGTTCATCAGCACGCGGGCGCACTGAAGATAGTACGCACTGTGGCGGCCGGACGAGAGCAGGAAGTGTCCTTCCAGCAGCGCCTTGCAGGCGCGGAATTCGGCGAGGACCTCTTCTTCAAGCATTTGCAACTATACCTCTGGAGCGTTTTTCGAGTGTTCGCGCGCAGTTCGTCTGGCGCTTGCGGCAAAAATTCCCCTAGAGGCGCTTGAGACGGGCGGCAAGGCCGCGTATAGCCCGGCCCAAAGGGGGCGAAAAACGCCGCCATGACAGGGGTGCGCTTGAAGTCGTTGATACGGCACGGGCGTTCGAAGGAAGTGGAAGCGCAAAAAACCATGACATTGGGCAAGATTTCCATTGGTGCAGGAAGGGTTCGCAAAGCCCTTGGACTATCCCTCACAGGGGCACTCGCCAGCGTGCTGACATTCGCCGCGCCCGTGATGGCGCAGGACGCCGCCGCTCCTTCCGCCGGAAGTTATACCCCGATGAAGCCGACGCCGGGCATCGGCATGCCGGTGGACGGCGGGATCAACCTGCAGACGCAGTTCTCGCCCACCGGCGAATATGGCGAATGGCTGCACCACGGTTTGCTGTGGATCTGCCTGATCATCTCGCTGTTCGTGCTGGCGCTGCTGGCCATCGTCATCGTGCGCTTCAACCGCCGCGCCAACCCGGTGCCGTCGAAGACCAGCCACAACACCGTGCTCGAAGTGGTGTGGACGCTGGCTCCGGTGCTGATCCTGATCGGCATCGCGGTGCCCTCGATCGACCTCATCGCCAAGCAGTACAAGCCTGCGCCCAAGACCGCGCTGACCGTCAAGGTCACCGGCAACCAGTGGTTCTGGACGTACGGCTACCCGGACAACGGCGACTTCGAGGTGATCTCGAACATGCTGAACATCCCCGGCCAGCCGGTGGTCAACAACGGCGTGCGCGAAGTCGGATCGAAGCCTTGGGACGGTCCGTCGCACCTCGAGGTCGACAACCGCATGGTCGTGCCGGTCGGCGAGCCGATCCGTCTGCAGATCACCGCCACCGACGTGATCCACTCGTTCGCGGTGCCCTCGCTGTGGTTCAAGCTGGACGCCGTTCCGGGCCGCATCAACGAGAAGGTGCTCTTCGTCGAGAAGCCGGGCGTCTACTATGGCCAGTGCTCCGAACTGTGCGGCGCCAAGCACGGCTACATGCCGATCGCAGTCGAGGCGCTGCCGCGTGACAAGTACAATGCCTGGGTCCTGACCCATGCCGGTGGCGCGATCGACGGGCAGAAGCCCGCCGCTGCCGAACCCGCTGCGGCTCCTGCCGCCGCTCCCGCCGCAGACGCTTCCGAAGCGCCTGCCGGCGAAGCGACCGCCGAAGCCGAATAATAGCGATACGAGAGGACAGGGTCCCCACCATGGCAACCACCGCTGACCACTTCCAGGCTCACCCGGAAGACCACGGCCACCACCACGACGCCGATCACAAGCCCGCGTTCTTCGCGCGCTGGTTCATGTCCACCAACCACAAGGACATCGGCACGATGTACCTGATCTTCGCGATCATCGCGGGGATCGTGGGCGGCGCCTTCTCGGGCATGATGCGCGTCGAGCTGAACGAGCCGGGCATCCAGTATCTCGATACGTTCGCCCGCTGGTTCGGCGCGGTGAACCCGGACTTCAACACCACGCTGCACACCTGGAACGTGCTCATCACCGCGCACGGTCTCATCATGGTGTTCTTCATGGTGATGCCCGCGATCATCGGCGGCTTCGGCAACTGGTTCGTGCCGATCATGATCGGCGCGCCGGACATGGCGTTCCCGCGCATGAACAACATCTCGTTCTGGCTGACGGTTGCGGGCTTCTGCTCGCTGCTGTGCTCCGCCTTCGTGCCGGGCGGCACGGGCAACGGCGCGGGCACCGGCTGGACGGTCTATGCGCCGCTCTCGACCAGCGGTTCGCCCGGACCTGCGGTGGACTTCGGCATCTTCGCTCTCCATCTGGCGGGCGCAGGCTCGATCATGGGCGCGATCAACTTCATCACCACGATCTTCAACATGCGCGCGCCGGGGATGACCATCCACAAGATGCCGCTGTTCGTGTGGTCGGTGCTGGTGACCGCGTTCCTGCTGCTGCTCTCGCTGCCGGTCCTCGCCGCCGCGATCACCATGCTGCTGACCGACCGCAACTTCGGCACCACCTTCTTCGACGCTTCGGGCGGCGGTGATCCGGTGCTCTACCAGCACCTGTTCTGGTTCTTCGGCCACCCCGAAGTCTACATCATGATCCTGCCGGGCTTCGGCATCATCTCGCAGATCATCTCGACCTTCTCGAAGAAGCCGGTGTTCGGCTACCTCGGCATGGCTTACGCGATGGTCGCGATCGGCGTGGTCGGCTTCATCGTGTGGGCGCACCACATGTACGCCACCGGCCTTTCGGTGAACACCAAGATGTACTTCACCGCCGCCACCATGGTCATCGCGGTGCCGACCGGCGTGAAGATCTTCTCGTGGATCGCCACGATGTGGGGCGGTTCGGTGGAGTTCAAGTCGCCGATGGTCTGGGCGATGGGCTTCATCTTCCTGTTCACCGTGGGCGGCGTCACCGGCGTCTACCTCGCCAACGGCGGCATCGACGACGTCGTGCACGACACCTACTTCGTCGTCGCGCACTTCCACTACGTGCTGTCGCTGGGTGCGGTGACCGCGCTCTTCGCCGGGTTCTACTACTGGTTCCCGAAGATGAGCGGCCGCATGCACTCGGAGTTCCTGTCCCACGTCCACTTCTGGATCTTCTTCGTGGGCGTGAACATGATCTTCTTCCCGATGCACTTCCTGGGCCTGCAGGGCATGCCGCGCCGTTATCCGGACTACGCGGAAGCCTATACCCACTGGAACCACATCGCGACCGTGGGCTACATGGTTATGGCCTTCAGCCTCGTGATCTGGTTCATCAACATCATCTACGCATTCACGGCCGGCAAGAAGGTGGGCGACAACTACTGGGGCGAAGGCGCGACCACGCTCGAGTGGACGCTCTCCAGCCCGCCGCCGTACCACCAGTTCGAGACCCTCCCGGTCATCGGCGAGACGGTGCACCACTGATCCCCTGCAGCCGCCCCGGACGTGTCCGGGGCGGTCGCTACCTTTATCCGGACGGGGCTGAGACGTTCTGGCACTCGCCTGAATCGGTCCCCGGGTGTATGGGCGGCCCATCATGACCCCCACGAATTCGATTCCTGCCACCACTTCGGCACCTGCCGACTGGCGCGACCTGATTGCGCTGACCAAGCCGCGCGTGATGAGCCTGGTGATCTTCACCGGCCTGTGCGGCCTGCTCGCCGCGCCTGAAAGCATCCACCCCGTTCTCGGCTTCACCGCGATCCTGTGCATCGCCATGGGCGCAGGCGGAGCCGCCGCGCTCAACCAGTGGTGGGAAGCGGACATCGACGCCGGGATGAAGCGCACCGCCAAGCGCCCGCTGCCGCAGGGACGGCTGGACCGCACCACCGCGCGCGACTTCGCCGGTATCCTGTGCGCTGCCTCGGTGTTCCTGATGGGCTTCGCGATCAGCTGGCTGGCCGCCGCGATCCTTGCGATCTCGATCGTCTACTATGCCGTGATCTACACGATCTGGCTGAAGCCCCGCACCCCGCAGAATATCGTCATCGGCGGCGGCGCGGGTGCATTCCCGCCGCTGATCGGCTGGATCGCGGCGACCGGGCACATCTCGACGATGCCGGTCGTCCTGTTCGCGATCATCTTCTTCTGGACGCCGCCGCACTTCTGGGCGCTCGCGCTCTTCGTGAAGACCGAATACGCCAAGGTCGGCATCCCGATGATGCCGGTCGTCGCGGGCGAACGCTCCACCCGCCGCCAGATCCTCGCCTACGCCGTCCTGCTGCTGCCGCTCAGCGCGCTGCCATGGTGGCTGCCGGGCAAGGAGCACGCGGGCGCGATCTACGGCATCTCGGCGCTGGCGCTCTCCACGGTGTTCCTCGCCCTCTCGATCCGCGTTGGACTGCGCACGCGCAGCGGCGATGACGATGCCATGAAGCCCGAGAAGCAACTGTTCGCCTACTCGGTGCTCTACCTTTTCGCCCTGTTCGCCGCGCTCGTGGTCGATCGCTACATTCCGCTTTGAGGACGTTTCATGCCCGCGCCACAGGAACAGAAGACCATCGAACAGATCCGCCGCAGCCGTAACCGCGCCCTCGGCCTCAGCCTCGCGGCCTTCGTGGTGCTGGTGTTCTGCATCTCCATCGTGAAGATGGGCTGATGGCGGGGAAGGGCGAATCCCGCTCCAACCGCAAGGTCGCGCTGACGGCCGCTTCGGCGGCGCTGGCGATGCTCGGCCTGGGGTTCGCGTCGGTGCCGCTCTACCGCATCTTCTGTCAGGTGACCGGCTACGGCGGCACCACCCAGCGCGCCGACGAGGCCAAGGCTGCCACCGTCAAGGACAGCGGCCGGACGATATCGATCCGCTTCGACGCCAATGTCGAGCGCAACATGCCCTGGCAGTTCAAGCCGCTGCAGCGCACCGACACGGTCTCGATCGGTGCCCGCGACATGGCGCTGTTCTGGGCCAAGAACGACAGCGACAAGACCGTCACCGGCACCGCCAGCTTCAACGTCGAGCCGGAACAGGCCGCGCGCTACTTCAACAAGATCCAGTGCTTCTGCTTCACCGAGCAGACGCTGAAGCCCGGCGAGGAAGTGCGCATGCCGGTGCTCTACTACGTCGATCCGGCGATCCTGACCGACCCGGACAACAAGGACGTGCAGCAGATCACGCTCAGCTATACCTTCCACGTCACGCGGGTGGAGGACGCAAAGGCACTGGACCATCCGCGCACGGGCAGTTAAGCGAAGTACCAAGAACCGTCGGCCATGATAAAACAGGGCGGCAGACGGCACACGAGATTGGATGAACGGGGACGAAGGCACCATGGCAGGTACGAAGAACCACGATTACCACATTCTTCCGCCCGACATCGCGCCTCTGGCGACGACCATCGGCGCCTTCACCTTCACCACCGGCATGGTGCTGTTCATGCACAAGATGCCCGGCGGCCATTTCGTGCCCTGGGCCGGGCTCGCGATCCTGCTGGCCTCGATGTTCATGTGGTTCTCCAAGATCGTCAACGAGGCGCACGCGGGCGATCACACGCCCGTCGTCCAGCTCCACCAGCGCTACGGCATGATCCTGTTCATCGCTTCGGAAGTGATGTTCTTCGTCGGCTGGTTCTGGGCCTTCTTCGACTTCTCGCTGTTCCCCTCCGAACTGGCGGACGTCATCGGCGGACAGTGGCCACCCAAGGCGATCGAGGCGGTCATGGACCCCTTCGCGCTGCCGCTGCTCAACACGCTGATCCTGCTGTGCTCGGGCACCACCGTCACCTGGGCGCACCACTCGCTGATCCACGGCGACCGCGAAGGGCTCAAGAAAGGCCTGTGGGCGACGATCCTGCTCGGCGCGCTGTTCTCGTGCATCCAGGCCTACGAGTACATGCACGCCCCGTTCGGCTTCGGCGGCAACACCTACAGCTCGGCCTTCTACATGGCGACCGGCTTCCACGGCTTCCACGTGATCGTCGGCACGATCATGCTGATCGTCTGCCTCAAGCGCACCTACAACGGCGACTTCACCCCCCGCCAGCACTTCGGTTTCGAGGCTGCGGCATGGTACTGGCACTTCGTCGACGTGGTGTGGCTGTTCCTCTTCGTTGCGGTCTACATCTGGGGCGGCTGGGGCTATCCCACGCATTAATTGGCCCACCCACTGATCGAACAGATTGTTCATTCCGAAAGGGCAGCCGAAGACCGCTTCGGCTGCCCTTTTCGCATCGAGACCTGACATGCGCCGCATCCCCGTCTTCGCGACCCTGATCGTCCTCGCCGCCGTGGCGGTGATGATCGCGATGGGCTTCTGGCAATTGCGCCGTCTTCACGAGAAGGAAGCGCTGCTGGCCCACTACGCTGCCGCGCAGAAGAACCCGGCGTTCGTCGAGTGGACGTCCCGAGGTGTTGGCAAGGACCTGCTCTATCGCCGCGCCCACCTGACCTGTTCGACGATCGGCGATCGCAGCAGCATCGCCGGAAGCAACGCCAAAGGGGAGCCCGGCGTGGCCCAGACGGCGGAATGCACGCTGCCGGGCGGGGGCCGTGCGCTGGTGGTGATGGGGTGGTCGCTCCAGCCCAACGCCGGAGCATGGCAGGGCGGAGAGGTAACCGGCATGATCGCGCCCGGCCCGCGCCTCGTTGCGATGCCCGCGGTCGGAGGGCTGGAGGAGAACGCGATTCCCGATCCAGCGGACTTGCCGAATAACCACTTGTCCTATGCGGGGCAGTGGTTCTTCTTCGCGGCTACGGCTTTGGTGATCTACTTTCTGGCGCTCAAGAAGAGGAAGTAGGAAGTCCTGGGGCCAATTGCCCCAGACCCCTTAACCGTCGAGATCACGCGCGCAGCCTCCTCCCGCACCCACCCCGAGCCGGGAGACTAATAGCCTGCGGCGCAATGTGGGACTGAGGCTGCTGCACGCCCGACGACGACGGTATGGGGGGCTGGGGCGATGGCCCCAGATTCATTTCTTTCCTTCTTCACACCCTTCACGCTCTTTTCATTTCCCGCCTTCACGGCTAACCGCGCCCGATGGACTATATCAGCACCCGCGGCAGCGCTCCGGCGCTTGATTTCGAAGGCGCGACGCTTGCCGGCCTCGCATCGGATGGTGGCCTTTACGTTCCGCGTGAGTGGCCGCGTTTCTCGGCCGAGGAAATCGCGAGCTGGGCGGGGCTTCCTTATGCCGAGCTGGCCGCCAAGGTCATGGCGCCGTTCGTTGCGGGCAGCCTCACCGAAGAGCGTCTGCTGGAGCTGACCACGGCAGCTTACGGTCGTTTCGCGCATGACGGTGTGACGCCGCTCAAGCAGCTCGATTCGCAGCAGTGGTTGCTTGAGCTGTTCCACGGTCCGACGCTGGCGTTCAAGGATGTGGCGCTGCAGCTGCTTGGCCTGCTGTTCGAGGAGTTCCTTGGTCGTTCGGATCGCAACCTGACGATCGTGGGCGCAACCTCGGGTGATACCGGGTCGGCGGCGATTGACGCGGTTGCGGGGCGTGCGAAGGTGGACATCTTCATGCTCCACCCCAAGGGCCGCGTTTCGGACGTGCAGCGCCGCCAGATGACGACGGTGCTGGCGCCCAACGTGCACAACATCGCGCTGGAGCACGCCAACTTCGACGACGCGCAGGCGATCGTGAAGCGCGTATTCAACGACAAGGGCATGACCGATCGCTTCGCCATCGGCGCGGTGAACTCGATCAACTGGGCGCGCCTGATGGCGCAGGTCGTGTACTACTTCGCGGCCGGGCTGCAGCTTGGCGCGCCGCATCGCAAGGTGGCGTTCTCGGTGCCGACGGGCAACTTCGGCGACGTTTTCGCGGGCTATGTGGCGGCGCAGATGGGTCTGCCGGTCGAGAGGCTGATCGTCGCGACCAACGTGAACGACATCCTTCACCGCGCGCTGGCCGAGGGCGATTACTCGCAGGGGACGGTGACGCCGACCGCTGCGCCGTCGATGGACATTCAGGTTTCCTCGAACTTCGAGCGCCTGCTGTTCGACCTTGGCGGCCGCGACGGCAAGGCTCTGGCCGAGCAGATGGCCGGGTTCGAGGCGACCAAGGCGATGCAGCTGACCAACGCGCAGCGCGAGGGCGCATCGGCGCTGTTCTCGTCGGCGCGCGCCGATGCGGACGAAATGGCATCGACCATCCGCTGGGCCTACGAGGCGACCGGCGAGCTGATCGACCCGCACACCGCCTGCGGCCTCTTCGCCGCGCGCACGGCGGGCATCGACGCCAGCATCCCGGTCGTCACGCTGGCGACCGCGCACCCCGCCAAGTTCCCGGAGGCGGTCGAGCGCGCCACCGGCCAGCGCCCGAGCCTGCCTGCGCGCGTCGGCGATCTGTTCGAGCGCGAGGAAAAGTACGAAACGCTGCCCGGCACGTTCGAGGCCGTGACCGAGTTCGTGGCGGCACACGCTGCGCCCAAGGTCTGATGGCTGAGCTTGTCACCCAGCCGCTGATCCTCGCCGGAGAGGGTTGGACGGATTACGGCCTCGTCGATTCGGGCCACGGACGCAAGCTGGAGCGCTACGGCGACTACCGCTTCGTGCGCCCCGAACCGCAGGCGATGTGGACCCCGCGTTCGGAGCGCTGGGACGCGCACGGCGAGTTCGTGCCTGGTTCCGACGAGGACGGCGGTGGCCGCTGGCAGTTTGACAAGCCCGTGCCCCGCGACGGCTGGCCGCTGGCGTGGAACGAGGTCAGCTTCACCGCGCAGTGCACGCCGTTCCGCCATCTCGGCTTCTTCCCGGACATGGCGCCGGTGTGGGACTGGATGCGCGGGATGCTGGCTGGGCGCACCGATGCCAGTACGATGAACCTGTTCGGCTATACCGGCGTCGGTACTCTTGCGCTGTCGGCCCATGGCCCGGTGACGCATGTGGACGCCTCCAAGAAGTCGGTCGCGCAGGCACGCGAGAATGCCGCGCTGGCGGGGCTGCAGGACCGTCCGGTGCGCTGGATGATCGACGACGCCGCCAAGTTCGCCGCGCGCGAAGTCCGACGTGAGAAGCGTTACGACGGCATCATCCTCGACCCGCCCAAGTTCGGTCGCGGTCCGACCGGTGAGACGTGGCGGCTGGAGGAGCACCTTCCGGGCCTTCTGGCGGATTGCCGCAAGCTGCTCGATGCCGACAGCCGGTTCCTGTTCCTGACGGTGTACGCGGTGCGCATGTCCTCGCTGGCGCTTGCCGGGCTGATGGACGAGCTGTTCGCGGGGCTTCCGGGCAGGATCGAACACGGCGATCTTTCGGTGCGCGAGGACGGCGAGGGGCGCTTGCTGCCCACAGCGATCTTTGCGCGCTGGTCCAATCCCGCCTAAAGGCGCGCACATCATGGCCGATTCGCTGATCCTTGAAGTCGCCGATTTCGAGCAGGATGTCCTCACCGGCATCTACTCGGAGGAAACCGGCAAGCCGCAGCCCCTGCGTTTCACCATCACGGTGAAGCTGAAGCCTGCGGACCATTACGCCCCAGACACGCCGCTGACGGCGAGCAAGAACTACATGGACCTCAAGTTCGCGGCGTCGGAAGCGCTGCCGCAGGGGGTTCACTTCAAGCTGATCGAAGCGGTCGCCGACCATGTCTGCGAAACGCTGTTCCTGCAGGACGAGCGTGTCGAGGCGGTGACGGTGAAGATCGTCAAGCTGGCGCTCACCGAGGTCAACGAACTGATCGGCATGACCCTGACGCGGGAACGTCGTTGAACGAGCTGCTCCATCTCGGGCCGCTGTCGGACGACGCGCTCGAGGCTGCGGCCGATTTCCATGCCCGCCTGCTGCCCGGGATCGAGGCGACGCTGTCGGGCGGCGCCGATCCGCTGACGCTGGTTTTCCTGCCGGCGAATCACGAGCATCGCGCCTGGCGCCTTGCCGCCGTGCAGGGCCTTGCCCGCCGCTTTGCACCTTCGCGGGTCAATGCCGTCGAGAGCGATGAGCGCGAGGCTGTGGCAGCGGCGCAACGCTGGCTCGATGGTGCGGGCGGTGTGACGGGACAATTACTACCGCTCAATGGCAAGGGCGCGGGCGGAGTGCTATATCCGTCTGAATGAGCACGCCGCAGCCCCTCGTCGACCAGTTCCAGCGCAGGATCACCTATCTGCGCCTGTCGGTGACTGACCGCTGCGACTTGCGCTGCGCCTATTGCATGCCCGAGCGCATGACGTTCCTTCCCAAGAAGGACGTGCTGACGCTCGACGAGATGCACGACCTTGCGCTTGGTTTCATCGCCCGGGGCATCACCAAGCTCCGGCTGACCGGCGGCGAACCGCTGGTACGGCGCGACATGATCGAGCTGGTGCAGGCGCTTGGCCGACGGATCGGCGCGGATGACGGGCACGGCGCGCTTGAGGAACTGACCCTTACCACCAACGGCACCCGCCTTGCCGAATTCGCCGACGACCTGCGCATGGCGGGGGTGCGACGCATCAATGTTTCGCTCGATACCCTCGACCGCGCTGTGTTCGAGAGGCTCACACGGCGCGATTCGCTGCCGCAGGTGCTGGAAGGGCTGACGGCGGCGAAGGCGGCGGGCCTCAGGGTCAAGCTCAACACGGTCGCGCTCAAGGGCATCAACGAGCACGAGATCGCCGATATCGTCGGCTGGGCGCACGGGCAGGGCTTCGAGGCGACGCTGATCGAGGTCATGCCGCTGGGCGAAGTGGAGGAAGACCGCTTCGATCACTACCTGCCGCTCGTCGCGGTGCAGGACGATCTGGCCCGGCGCTGGACCCTGACGCCGAGCGGGCACCGCACCGGCGGCCCGGCGCGCTACTGGGACGTGGCGGAGACCGGGGGCAGGCTCGGCCTGATCACCCCGCTGACAAACAACTTCTGCGAGGGCTGCAACCGCATCCGCGTCACCGCGACGGGGCAGCTCTATGCGTGTCTCGGCGGCAACGAGCAGGTGGACTTGCGCGCGGCGCTGCGTTCGGACGATCCGCAAGGCGCCTTGTCGGCGGCGCTCGACACCGCGATGCGGATCAAGCCCGAGCGCCATCACTTCGCCATCGATGCGCGCGGCGAGGCGCCCGCGCTGGCGCGCCACATGTCGATGACCGGGGGCTGAGATGACCGCAAGACTGGTGTTCCTCGGTCGGCTGGAAGAGCTGGCGGGGACGGATAGCGCCACCATCGATGCGCCGCTCGGCTGGGCGGCTCTGCTGGCGCATCTGGAAGAGCATCATGCGCCCGAACTGGTCGAGACCATCGCCGGGGTGCGAGTGAAAGTGGCGCTCAACGGCGCGCTGATCGCCGACAAGGGCGGGATCGTGCTGGCGGATGGCGATGAACTCGCCTTCCTGCCGCCGGTATCGGGTGGCTGAGATGTCCGACGTGCGCCTGCTTACCTCTGCGTTCGATCCGGCGGCGGAACTGCGCGCTTTCACCGCCGCGCATCCGCAGGCGGGCGGGATCGTCAGCTTCCTCGGGCAGGTGCGCGAGGGCGGGGGCTGTGAGGCGCTGGAACTGCGGCACTACGATCCGCTGACTCTGCCCGCTATGCGCGATCTGGCCGGGCGGGTGCGCGGGCGCTGGGGGCTCGACGGGTTGCTGGTGATCCACCGTAGCGGGGTGATGCTCCCGGCCGAGCCGATCGTGCTGGTTGCGGCCGCTGCCCGGCATCGGCGCGACGCCTTTGCGGCGGCGGACTTCGCGATGGACCACCTCAAGAGCGAATCGTGGTTCTGGAAGCGTGAGAAGACCGGCGGCGAATGGCATTGGATCGAACCGCGCGCGCAGGACTTCGAGGATATCGCGCGCTGGTAGCCCCGTCGTCGTCCCAGACTTGATCCGGGACCGCTGGCAAATCTTCAGGCGATGGGCTTGCGGTCGTGCAGCGAGGTGGGCTGGTCACGGCCAGCGGTCCCGGATCAAGTCCGGGACGACGAATCTTTTCTTCTCGAACGAGGGTTTTGACCCGCATCAACGAATCATGACGCGGACGAGCGCATATGCCGATCACCCAAGGAGATCAGCATCATGTCCCAGCGTCTTACCCGGCAGCAGCTTCAGGGTCTGGCCACGGTCACGGCCGTTCCCGCCCGCGTCAAAGTAGACCGCAGCTTCGGGCTGCCGACCGGCTTCTACGTCGCCACGGTCGCGCTCTATCTCGCCTTCATCGGTGTTATGGCCGCCACGTTCATGAACCCGGAACTGGCCATCCCGATGGTCATCTTCGCGGGCTTCGTGATCATGGCGTTCGGGCTGGCCGGGTACTGGGTGAAGATGAAACCCCACAACGATGCCGCCGCGCCCACCTGGGGCCAGCTTGCCGCACGCGGCATCGACACTCTGAACGGAAGGCTCACGGCGGGCGAAGCGGCCGTCCAGGTTCTCACGCTACCCGTGCTGATCCTGTGCTGGGGCCTGGCGGTCGCGGTCATCGTCGCCTTCACCTGACGCGGGGCCTGCCTGAATCTGGTCCACCAGGCCGGGGGGCTTTCAGGCAGACTTTGTCGGAACGTTCGGGGAGTCCCACCCTTCTGGCCGGGGGGTGGGACTTTTCGCGTCAGGACGCCCGGCGTCGCAGCACCGCCTGCACGAAGGCGTCGAGATCATCGACGTCCACGTCGAGCACTTCGTCCCATTCCTCCAGCACTGCGACGACGTCCTCGCGCGTGGAGACGGGAACCGGCGGGGGCAGCGCGACATGTGGCCAGGCGTGGCCGGTGAAGTTGTTGTAGAGCCAGCCGAAGCTGCACAGCACCAGCACGTTGGCGGCGATCGGGATCATCAGCGTCGCGTCCCACGGCACCTGCCCGCCCGCACCGAGCGCGCAGAGCAGGGCGCAGGCACCGCCCGGCGGATGGAGGCAGCGCGCCACCGACATCGCCGCGATGGCAAGCCCCACCGCGATGCTCCCGCCCAGCCACGGATTGCCGATCAGGTGCCCGATCGAAATGCCGATCGCGGCCGAGAGCAGGTCTCCGCCGATCACCGACCACGGCTGCGCGAGAGGGCTCGCCGGAACGCAGAACACCAGCACCGCCGAGGCGCCCAGCGGCGCGACGAGGAAGGGCAGGGCGTGGGCCTGATGGCCGCCGAGCAGCGCCCATGTCGCGAAGCCGGAGAACGCGATCCCCAGCGCCGCACCGATCGCGCCGCGCGCCCAGCCCAGACGGCCAAGGGCGTGGAGGCGCAGGGAGTGAATGTGCCGGACCATGGCGGCGCTATGGCGCAGAGCAGTGCGGGTGACGAGCCCGGATTTGCCTCGCACCGCGATAGGCAGGCTATCAGAACTTCAGCTTGTAGCGCACCATCGCCCGGTTGCTGACCTGCCCGCCGCCCAGCGTCGCCGAATCAAGCTCGACGCCGAGTGAGGAGTTTTCGCTCAGGCCCATCTGCGCGCGGGGCAGGCCGTCCGGCGTTTCGTAAGTGTCGGGAAGCGGGCGCAAGCGCTCCTTTTCCGGATTGGCCGCGCAGACGACGATTTCTCCGGGGCGGCCGACCGGGCAGCGCGGCTTGACGGCATGGAGATCGACCGTCCCGTCCTGCGGCATCTGCGCGAGGTCGAACAGCGGCGCTGCGATCGCAGGCGGTTCGGGCGGGAGGTCGGCGATCGGCATGGAAAGCAGGAGGCCATGCGATCGCGGCGATTTCAGGGCAGCGGGAAGATCGGGCCGCGAATCAAAAAGCCCGGCCCTCCGTTCGGAGGACCGGGCCGATGAGCGCCCGCACTCGAGGGGGGAGGGGGCGGGCGCCGAAAGGATCAGGCGAACTTGCCGGCCTTGGCGATCTCGGCCAGCGGCTTGCGGTCGCTGGCGACTTCGCGCGACTGCAGGAAGTCGGGCAGGACCGACTTGTCACCCTGCTTGCCGATGGCGAAGGCGGCTTCGAGGCGATGGTCTTCCGGGATGCCGAGCGCGGCCTCGGCCTCGCCGAACTTCAGGCCGGTCATGCCGTGGGTGTGGTAGCCCAGTGCCTGCGCCTGGATCGCGGCGAGCACCCAGGCAGCGCCGGCGTCGAAGCTGTGGCTGTGGTTCTCGGAATTGCCCTTGTCCGAGCGCATGAACTTGTCGGAGACGACGTAGACGATCGCCGAGGCTTCCTTGGCCCAGCCGGCGTTGAAGTCGATCAGGCCCGACAGGAACAGATCCCAGTTCGCGTCGCCCTTCTTGGCGTAGAGGAAGGTCCAGGGCTGCACGTTGTAGGCCGAAGGCGCCCAGCCACCGGCTTCGAGGATCGCGTCGAGGTCTTCCTGCGGCATCTCGCTGCCGTCGAAGGCGCGCGGGCTCCAGCGGTCGACGATGAGCTTCTCGATCTTGGGATTGGCGATACGTCCGGTCATCGAAATATGTCCTTGTCTGCTAAGGGCTTAGGGAGAATGCGCAAGCAGGGGAGCGATCCTTTCGAATCGCCCCCCTGCGCTATGTCAGGCTGCGTCCACCAGCACCAGTTCCGCGTCTTCCAGAGCGGTGACGGTGATCGTGTCGAGCCCGGTGATGGCCACGCCGTCGCGGGCATTGGCTTCCACGTCACCAACCCGGATGCGGCCGGTGGCGGGGACGAGGTAGCTGTGGCGCGCGGCGTCGGTGGCGTAAGTCACCGTGTCGCCCGCCTTCACCGTCGCGCCCAGCACGCGCGCCTCGGCGTTGATGTGGAGGGCGTCGTCGTCCCCGGCGATGCCGCTTGCCAAGGTCACGAACTGGCCCGAACGGTCCTCCTTGGGGAAAGGACGGGCGCCCCAGCTCGGCTGCTCGCCGCGGCGGTCTGGGATGATCCAGATCTGGAAAAGCGTCGTCGCCTCGTCCTCTAGGTTGTACTCCGAGTGCTGGATGCCGGTGCCGGCGCTCATCACCTGGACGTCGCCCGCGCCGGTGCGGCCGGTGTTGCCCAGGCTGTCCTTGTGCGTGATCGCGCCGGTGCGGACATAAGTGACGATCTCCATGTCGCGGTGGGGGTGCGGCGGGAAGCCGGACCTGGCGGCGATGGTGTCGTCGTTCCAGACCCGCAGGCGCCCCCAATTGGTGCGCGCCGGATCGTGGTAGTCGGCGAAGGAGAAATGGTGGCGGGCATCGAGCCATCCGTGATTGGCGGCGCCGATGCTCTCGAAGGGACGCAGTTCGATCATGGGGCACTCCTTTGTATGCGTTAGGTGCCGTTAAGGCCCTGTTGAGTGCCATGTAGCCCTTGCGTGGCTATCGCGAAATTGTGATAAACTCGGCTGAATTATTCAGGAAAGTTGAATGGTCGACGTCGTCCCGCCCAGTCTCGATCACTTGCGCTGCTTTCTGGCCGTGGTGGAAGAGGGCAGCTTCAATGCAGCCGCCAGGCGACTTGGCCGCGCGATTTCGGTGGTCAGCTACGCTATTGCCCAGCTCGAAAGCCAGCTCGACGTGCGCCTGTTCGACCGCGAAGGCTCCCGCCGCCCGCAGCTGACCGAAGCCGGCAGGGCGCTGTTGTCCGAGGCTCACGCGATCTCCGACGACGTCGATGCCCTGCTCGCCAAGGTCCGCAGTCTGCGGCAGGGGCTGGAGGCGGAGCTGTCGCTGGCGGTGGACGTGATGGTGCCGGGCAACGTGCTCGCCCGCCTGTTGCGCGACTTTCAGGTGCGCTTTCCGACGGTTCCGCTGCGCCTCCACATCGAGGCGCTGGGCGCTGTCGCCGCGCTGGTGCTCGACGGGCGCGCAACGCTGGGTATCGCCGGGCCGGACATCATGGACCTTGCGGAGATCGAGCGCGAGACGATCGGCTCGGTCGAGATGGTTCCCGTCGCCGCCCCCGACCACGCCCTCGCCAAGTTCGAGCGGATCGAGCCGGGCGAGACGCGCAAGCACCTGCAACTTGTCCTGACCGACCGTTCGCCGCTGACGGAGGGGCGCGATTTCTCGGTGTTCAGCCCGCGTTCGTGGCGGCTGGCGGACCTCGGCGCCAAGCACGCGCTGCTCAAGGAAGGCATCGGCTGGGGCTCGATGCCGCGCCATGCCGTGAGGGCAGACTTGGAGGCGGGCACGCTGGTGGAACTGAGGCTGCCCGAGCGGTCCGCGCTCGATTACGCGCTCGTCGCGCTATGGCGCAAGGACAGCCGCCCCGGCCCCGCCGCCGTCTGGGTGCTCGACGAAATGCGCGAACGGCTTGCGAAATGTCCGTCGACGAAGTGAGGGTCTTGCGGGTCGGTTCGGGCTGCTCCACTTAAGGCGCATGACCGCTACCCGCCTGTTCGACCGCGCCCTGATCCGGCTGTCCCCGCGCCCCGATTCGGGGGAGAACGTCGTCGATTTCCTGCAGGGGCTGGTGACGTCCGACGTCGCCGGAACGCTGCCGGTCTGGACCGGACTGCTGACGCCGCAGGGCAAGGCGCTGTTCGACTTCATCGTCTGGCCAGGCGGCAAGGGACTGCTGATCGATTGCGAGGCCGAGGTCGCCGATGCGCTGGTGAAGCGTCTGTCGATGTACAGGCTCCGCAAGGCGATCGACATTGCCCGCGACGACCGGCTCGCCGTCCACTGGCGGCCGCATACGGGCGACGGCGCCGCGCCGGACCCGCGCCTCCACGCCCTTGGCGAGCGCTGGGTCGCGGTGGTCGATGCCACCGATCCAGCCGAGGAAGAAACTGGCGCAGACGCCGCCTGGCGCGCGCATCGTCTGGCGCTGCGGGTGCCCGAAGGCCGGGCGGAACTGGGCGACGGCGAAACGCTCTGGCTCGAATGCAACGCGGCGGACCTGCACGGCGTCAGCTTCACCAAGGGCTGCTACGTCGGGCAGGAAAACACCGCGCGCATGAACTGGCGCCAGAAGGTCAACCGCCGCCTTGTCGTGGTGCCGCTGGCCCGTTCGGACGAGAAGCGCCGCCGCGCCGCCTACCCCGAACTGGGGCTCGCGGTGGATCACCTGAGGGTGGAGGACATCCCGGCCGACGTCATGCCCAAGTGGATTGCCGCAGAAGCCTGAGGCAACGCACCGGAGCAGCCTGTCAGGCGGCTCCGGCCATTTCCATGCGCGGGCTCAGGCGCCGGTCGAGATCGGCGACGTAGATGCGCGCCGGATGCTCCATCGCCCGCGAGGCGCTGTAGCGCGACCGTACCTGCCCGGTATCGTGGAAGCCGGCGCTTTCCAGCACCTGCTGCGTGCCCCGGCTGTCGGCGAAGTGGCTGGCGATGACCCGCAGATGGCCGAGCGAGCGCGCCTGGTTCACCACCGCGCGCAAGGCCTCTCCGGCATAGCCGCGACCCCGATATCTCGGGACGATCCAGTAGCCGACCTCAATCTCCTTGGCGCCGAGAGCGCTGTCGCTCCGACCCAACCCTATACTTCCGACCAGTTGCGGCCCGCCGGGCGCGCGCAGATACATGAAGAAATGGGGAAGGCGCGGATCTCGCGGCCGGTCCAGATAGATGCGCAGTTCCTCCGCCGAACGGGGCAAAGGAGCCACGCCGACAGTGCGCTGAACGTCATCGTCGGAAAGAGCCTCGACAAGATCGTCGAAGTCCTCCGGCCATGCCGGTCTCAAAAACAACCTCTCCGTGCGGACGAACATTCCACGGTTCTCCGTCGTGCTAGTGCCCTGCGACTCGGATCATGCACGCAAGTCGTCGCAGATGCACGCAGTTTGGTGCGAATCCCTCGCGATCGGCGATGAAATCGTCGCAGGCGCCGGTTAACCGGATATGACAACGGCGCCAGGGGATTACCCCTAGCGCCGTTTTCAGTGGTTAATGGGAGGGATCAGGCCGCGCATCGGCGATTCATCGAATCGCCGCCGCAATCGGCCGGGCTCTCGAACACGATCTCGTGCTCGCGCGAGGGGCTGGCATAGCCCCGTGCGCGGCTGAAACGCTCGGCGACACGGCCTGTGCGGCTGAAGCCGACCTTCTCGAGCACCCGGCCCGATGCGGCATTGTCGACGAAGTGGTGCGCCACGACGCGGTCGTGGCCGAGCGCGCGGGTCAGCGACAGCAGGGTGCGGGCGGCCTCGGTGGCATAGCCGCGTCCCTGTTCGTCGGGCGTGATCCAGTAGCCGAGGTTAACCTCGCCATCGAGCATCGACAGGCCGCAGCCGCCGACGATACGGGCACCTTCGGCACCAGGCGCGGTGACGAGGAAGCTGGGAAGGCGGTGATCCTGCGGCTTTTCGACGAAGGCGCGGGCGTCCTCGGCCGTATAGGGCCAGGGCACGCGGGCGAGGTTGCTCACGACGGCTTCATGGCCGATCCGGGCCATCAGCTCGTCGCGATCCTCCGGCCAGGCAGGGCGCAGGAACAGCCTTTCGCTGCGAATGAACATCTTCGTTACTCCAACCCCCGGCGCGCGCTTAGCGGGCCGGCGTGACACTGCAATTACGCCCGTGGTTACAGGGCGGTAATCGCAACAGATCCGAGGGGACGCGCGCCATCGCCGCCGCACCGTGCGCGGTGCAACCCGAAGGCGTCGTGTCGGTTCCCGGACACGCTGGAGGGAGATACGAAAAGAGGGAGACGGGCGGGGCCCTCTCCCTCATTCTGCTGATTCTCAAAGGAGAATCAGCGGGGCCATCCCGTCAGGATGGCCCTTACAGAGACCATCCGATTACTCGGCGGCTTCCGCCATGACGTCTACCGAGACGTACTTGCGGCCCTGTTTGCCGTCGTGGAAGCGCACGCGGCCTTCCGCGAGAGCGAACAGGGTGTGGTCCTTGCCAAGACCGACGTTCACGCCCGGGTACACGCGGGTGCCGCG
The DNA here is from genome assembly GCF_057808725.1 of Novosphingobium sp. FG90. Classification (NCBI taxonomy): domain Bacteria; kingdom Pseudomonadati; phylum Pseudomonadota; class Alphaproteobacteria; order Sphingomonadales; family Sphingomonadaceae; genus Novosphingobium; species Novosphingobium sp. FG90. Next base: position 43,994 of record NZ_JBMDIO010000024.1, on the reverse strand, counting down.
CTGACGGACGATGATGTTGCCGCCGATCACTTCCTGACCGCCGAACTTCTTGACGCCGAGACGGCGTCCCGCGGAGTCGCGACCGTTACGCGACGAACCGCCTGCTTTCTTATGTGCCATTGCTGGTTACTCCGAATTCTGGGGTCAGCCGACGGACACGATGCGCAGCAGGGTCATCTGCTGGCGGTGACCGGCCTTGCGGCGATAGTTGTGGCGGCGGCGCTTCTTGAACACCACGACCTTCTCGCTCTTCGCCTGGGCGATGATCTCGGCGGCGACGGTCACGTTCGCGATGTCCGCGACTTCGCCGTCCTTGCCTGCGAGCAGGATGTCACCCAGGGTGATCTTGTCACCGGCTTCACCAGCCAGCTTCTCGACCGCGATCTTGTCTCCGGCGGCAACCCGGTACTGCTTGCCGCCCGTGCGCACAACTGCGAACATGGTGCCCTTACCTAATCTCAAAAATGCCCGAAACGAGCCGAAACAAACCTGCCCCGGCCGCTCAGGTCCCGAAGGACCATGGAACTTTTCGGGCGACGTGCCGACCGCCCCGCGTGATGCGAGGTGCCGGAAAGATGGGTGCCGTTAGGGGATGGGCCGATTCGTGTCAACCAAGGACTTGGTGGTGACTGGGGCCGTTTCGGCGGTCCAAAGCCTCTCCCGCTTCGCGCCGGCCGTGCTATGGCAGCCTCATGATCCGCGCGAAAGTCCGTTTGACCGCCCCCGCCATCCTGTGCGGCGTTCTTTCCCTCGCCATGACGGCTTGCTCGTCTTCCGGTGGCTACCCCTCGTTGGCGCAGCGCGACGTCGAGCGCGTCAGCGGCACCGCCAGCGCCGCGCCCGGAGATTCGGAGCAGGCTGCTCCGGCGTTGCCGCCTGCGAGCGCCGATCTCGTCACGCGCCTTGCGGGCCTCGTGAAAATCGCGGAGCAGGCGGATCGTCAGTTCCAGTCCAATCGCCCCGCCGCCGAGCGGGCGAGTGCCGCGGCAGGTTCCACATGCAGCGATTCGTGGAGCGCTGCCAGCGTCGCCCTGGCGAAGCTCGAATCGAGCCGCTCCTCGGGCATGACGGCGCTCGCCGAACTCGACGTTCTTTATGCCGACGCGCGCGACAAGGCGCCGGTCGAGGAATCGCCGGAGGTGAAGGCCATCGCCGACGCCCGCACGCAAGTCGCCGCGCTGCTCGATGCGCAGGACAAGGTGCTGGCGGGGCTGGCGAGCCGCCTCAGGACCTGACCGGCCGCCTTCCGGATTGCCTTGAAAGCGGCGGGAGAGGGGCCTAGGTCGGCCTTCTTCGTGAAATTGCCGCAGAAAGGCCGTCCCAGATGACTGCAACCGCACCCGAACTCGTCCTTTCCGGCGGCACCGTCCATACGCCGAGCGGCCCGGTCGTTGCCGACGTCGCCGTGCGTGACGGCAAAATCCTCGGCGTCGGTTCCTATCCGGACGCGGCGAAGCGGATCGACTGCACCGGGCTCGACGTGCTGCCCGGCGTGATCGACAGCCAGGTCCACTTCCGCGAGCCGGGGCTGGAGCACAAGGAAGACCTCGAGACCGGCAGCCGCGCGGCGGTCATGGGCGGCATCACCGCAGTGTTCGAGATGCCCAATACCAACCCCAATACTGATACCGAGGAACGAGTCCTCGATAAGCTGAAGCGCGCGCATCACCGGATGTACTGCGATCATGCGTTTTACGTAGGCGCCACGGCCGACAATGCGGTCGCGCTGGCGGACCTCGAGCGCATTCCCGGTACGGCGGGCGTCAAGATCTTCATGGGCGCCTCGACCGGCAGCCTGCTGGTGGCCGAGGACGAGCAGCTCGCCCGCGTGCTGGCCCACGGGCGCCGCCGCGTCGCCATCCATGCCGAGGACGAGGCGCGGATGAACGCGCGCAAGGATCTGCGGGTGGAAGGCGATCCCTCCAGCCACCCGGTCTGGCGCGACGACGAAAGCGCGATGCTGGCGACGAAGCGCATCCTGCGCCTCGCCCGCGAGGCGCGCCGCCCGATCCACATTCTCCATATTACCACCCCGGCCGAGCTGGAGCTGATCGCCCAGCACCGCGATGTGGCGACCTGCGAGGTGACCCCCCAGCACCTGACGCTGGCGGCCGAGGAAGCCTATCCCAAGATCGGGACCTTCGCGCAGATGAACCCGCCGATCCGTTCTGCTGCACACCGCGACGGGCTGTGGCACTGGCTGCGTGCGGGCGTGCCTGATGTGATCGGCTCGGACCATGCTCCGCACACCCGCGAGGAGAAGGCCAAGACCTATCCCAACAGCCCCTCGGGTATGCCGGGCGTGCAGACCTTGCTGCCGCTGATGCTCGACCATGTCGCCAAGGGCCGCATGACGCTGGAGCGGCTGATCGACATGACCTCTTCGGGCGTGCAGCGCGTGTTCGGTCTCGTCGGCAAGGGCCGCATCGCGGTGGGCTATGATGCGGACTTCACCGTCGTCGACCGCAAGGGCACTTTCACGGTGACCGAGGAATGGGGCGAGAGCCGCTGCGGCTGGACGCCGTTCGCAGGGATGGAACTGGAAGGCCGCGTCGTCGGCACCATCGTGCGCGGACACTCGGCGATGTGGGAAGGCCAGCTCGCCAACAAGGCGCAGGGCGAGGCGCTGCGGTTCGCCGGGGCGCTCTGACCCCCGCTCCATTGCGCCGGAGGGTTACCCTGCCTTCCGGCGCGACAGGATGTCCCAGCAGAATACGCCGACGGCCGCCCAGATGAAGGCGAAGCAGACCAGCTGGATCGGCCTCAGCGGCTCGTGGAAGATGAACACGCTCATCAGGAACAGCCCGGTCGGCGTCACGAACTGGATAAAGCCCAGCACCGAGAAGGGCAGGGCGCGCGCGGCGGTGGCGAATAGCATCAGCGGAATCGCGGTCAGCGGCCCGGCGCAGAGCAGCAGCAGGCTGATCCGCGTCGAGGAACCCATCGCCAGCCCCCCCGGCGCCTGCATCTGCCACCACATCAGGCCGAGCGCGGGCACGAACAGCACCAGCGTCTCGACCGTCAGGCCTGGCAGCGCGGCCACCGGCGCGAGCTTGCGGGCCAGGCCGTAGCACGCGAAGCTCAGCGCCAGCATCAGGCTGATCCACAAGGTATCGAGCGCGCCCTTCGCCAGCAGCGCCACGCCGATCGTCGCGAGGGCCACGGCGATCCACTGACGCCGCGTCAGCTTCTCCTTGAGGAAGACCGTCGCCGCAAGGATGTTCATCAGCGGATTGATGTAATAGCCCAGGCTGGCCGCGAGCACGTGGCCCTCCATGATCGCGACGACATAGATGAGCCAGTTCGCGCCGATCAGGAACCCGCTCAACGCCAGCGTGGCGAGGGTGCGCGGGTTGGTGAGCGCCGCCCGCAGTGCCGCGCCTTGCCGCAACACGGCTACCGCGACGAGGCAGAACGGCAGCGTGCACATCAGGCGCCAGACGACCACCTCGAACGGCGCGACGTCTTTTAATAGCGCAAAGTAGAGCGGGAACAGGCACCAGATGCCGTAGGCGCCGAATGCCGGAAGCAGGCCGGAAACGGAAGGCGAGTGCCGGGGCACTTGGCGGGACATTGTCTCGGGCATCGGCTGCATATCTCTCCCGGCGGTGGGGGGTATCCGCCGTGCATGCCCCTTAGAAGGGCACCGGAACGGGGGCAACCACTCGCTCCATCGCCCCTGCGCCAACGGCTCGTCGCAAAATCGAATCCTGACAAGCGCGTTGCGGCTCGTTCAGGATCTAAGGCTTAAAGATGAATGCGTAAGGCGGATCGACTCGGATGGCCGGTTCGCTTCCTTAGAAGAGGAGAGTTGAGATGAACGCATTCTTCAAGGCCTCGGCCATCGCCGCAGCCGCTGCCAGCCTGACCGTCGCACTGCCTGCTTCGGCCGCCATCGCCCCTTACGGCAACGGTTTCACCGCGCCGGGCGAACAGACCTACGAGCATGGCCGCGATCGCTATCGCTATTCGCGCGAGGATTATCGCCGCGGCTACGGCAATCGTGACAGCTATCGCTATCGCGACAACCGTTATCGCGATGACTATCGCCGCAGCTCGTGGCGCGGCAACGACGGCCGTTACTACTGCCGCCGGGGCAATGGCACCACCGGCCTGCTGATCGGCGGTGCAGGCGGTGCCCTGCTGGGCCGCGAGATCGACGGTGGCCGCGACCGGACCGTCGGCACGGTGCTTGGCGCCGCTGCAGGCGCCCTGCTGGGCCGCGAGGTCGATCGCGGCGGATCGCGCTGCCGCTAAGGCCCCTCTGACAGAACAGCTTTCCCCGCAGGTACGGCGACTTGCGGGGAAGCCGTCCGGGCCTGAACGGCTCGGGCGGGAGGGCGCCCGCATTCGTGCGGGCGCCCTCAACCATGTGTAAGGCCCATAGTCCCGACCATCCCGAAATGGGACGAGGGGATTCCACCGCTGGCACCTTTGCGACTTTTCGCGTTTTCCTAAGCTATTGCCCCTAGCAGGGCCTGGCTGCCGCCCTCGAAGGAAACGCGACGATGAAGACTCTGGCCCGAATGACTGCTCTTGGCCTGATCGGCACGCTGATGCTGGCAGGCTGCGGCTCGGGCGACAAGCAGCCGGACCCGGCCGATACCGACCCGGCGCTCAATGGCGCGCTCGGCGATCAGATCATGGTCGATCCCGAGATGGCCGGCGATCAGGGCGCGGCCGTCTCGGCGGAGGGGCGCCGCATCACCGTCCCTGCGCAGGACCGCACGCCCGAAGCGATCGCCGCGGCCAAGAAGCAGGCAGCGCAGCTGGTCGGCGGTGCGCTCAAGCCCGCGCCCAGTCCGGCGCAGGGCGGAGGCGCGGCGCTCGCTGCCGGTGCTGCTACGGCTGCTCAGGTCGCTGCGGAGGCCAAGGTCGCCAAGGCCGATTGTTCGGCCAAGGTGCAGTATTCCAACACCTGGGCGGCCAAGCTGCCCGCCGAACTGCCGGTCTATCCGCGCGGCGCGGTGCAGGAAGCGGCCGGGATCGACGGTCAGGGCTGCGCGCTGCGCGTAGTCAACTTCGCGACGCCGGTGAGCGTCAGCGACGTGGTGAGCTTCTACTACACCAGGGCGCTGGGGGCCGGGTACGGCGCGGAGTACAAGATCGACGGTGGAGACAGCGTGCTGGGCGGCCGCAAGGACGGCAAGGCTTACGTGGTCTACGCGCGCAAGCTGGACAGCGGGCTGACCGAAGTGGACCTCGTCACCAGCGGGAAGTGAGAGGCACGCACCCAGTCCGTGCCTCCCCGGATCGTCATTGCGAGCGAAGCGAAGCAATCCAGGGCGAAGCTTAACAGCCCTGGATTGCTTCGCTTCGCTCGCAATGACGAGGTGATGGACGCTTCTACCGCAACCCCACACCGATCACCGCGCGCGGTTGCTCCATCTCGCCCGAGGCGACCGGATAGGCGCAGTAATCCGCCGCATAGAACCCGGTTGGCCGGTGGTTGCCCGAAAGCCCCACGCCGCCCATCGGCGCCGCATGGCTGGGGCCGATCGTCGGCCGGTTCCAGTTGACGATTCCGGCGCGCACGTTGGCCCAGAAGCGGTTGTACTCCTGCGGCGTGCCCCCCACCAGCGATGCGGCGAGGCCATAGCGCGAGGCATTGGCCTGCGCGATCGCCTGGTCGAAGTCCGACACCCGGACCACCTGCAGGATCGGCCCGAACAGTTCGACGTCGGGGCGCTCGGCCATCGCCGTCACGTCGATGATCGCGGGGCTGAGGAAAGGTGCGGTGTCGTGCGTGCGGACGAGGTGCTTGATCGCCCGGCCGCCGTGGCTGAGCAGGTAGAGGAAGCTTTCGGTGAGCCCGTCGGCGGCGGCATTGTCGATCACCGGCCCCATGAACGGCGCGGGCTCGTCGAAAGGCGCGCCGACGATCAGCCGGTCGGCGAGCGACTTCACCTCGGCCATCAGCGCGTCGTACATCGTGTCCTTCACGATCAGGCGGCGCGCGGCGGTGCAGCGCTGGCCGCTGGTGGCGAAGGCGGACTGGACGACGATCGCGGCGGCGTCGGTCAGCTTGGGCGTGTCCCACACGACCATCGCGTTGTTGCCGCCCATCTCCAGCGCGACCATGCGGTCCGGCCGGGCCGCCAGCCTGCGGTTGATGGCGATGCCGTTGGCGGCCGATCCGGTGAACAGGACGCCGTCTATCCCCTCATGCGCCACGTAAGCCGCGCCTTCGACCGGGCCGCCGGGGGCGAACTGGATGGCGGCGGCGGGCACGCCCGCGCGGTGGAAGCAGCGGGTCAGCATCTCGCCGGTCGCGGGCGCGCGTTCGCTCGGCTTGAAGATCACCGCGTTGCCCGCGATCAGCGCGGGAACGATGTGCGCATTGGCAAGGTGCGCGGGGTAGTTGAAGGGGCTGAGCACCACCAGCACGCCATGCGGCTTGTGACGCACCGCCATCGCCCCCTGCAGCGCCGAATCGAGGCGGCGCTGGGCCGTCCGCTCGGCGTAGGAGCGGATCGAGACTTCGACCTTGGCGATGACCGAATCAACCTCGGCGCGGGCTTCCCACAAGGGCTTGCCGACTTCGCGGGCGATGCAGGTGGCGAGCGCCTCGGCGTCCTTGCGCACTTCGTTGGCGAAGCGGCGCAGCAGTTCCATGCGGGTGGAGAGCGGCTGGGCCGCCCACGAGGGCCACGCCCGCCGCGCGCGCGCAACTGTCTCGTCCACGTCGGCCACCGGGCCGCGCCAGACTTCCGCCCCGGAGGCAGGTTCGTGGGAGACGATCTCCGCCCTGGTATCGGGCCGGCTATCGGCCCTCTGGAGTTGTGCGGTCACGAAATCATCTGGTCCCAACGCGGTGCGGCTGCAGAAATACGGCTAATGACCCGTTAGCTTATAGGGTTCGACATTTCATCCCAATCGCACAGGTATTCCTACCGGGGCGTAAATCATTGGGGAGTAAACGGTGCCTTCCCAAGTTGTTCGCCCAGCCTGCGAATCTGCGCGACTTTGGCGTCCAGTTCGCTCCAGTCGTCATGCGTGTCGATCGCGGCCCAGATGCGTTCGACCTCGTCGATGAGGACGCCGGGAGGGGCGCTTTCCTGCCAGAACGGGTCGTCCGTCGTGGCGGCGGGGGCATAGCCGGACAGCAGCGCACCGAAGTCGTCGGCACCGGCATTGCGGCCACCACGGTGGAGGAAGAAGAACTGCTCGGGGGGAAGGCCGCTCTCGACCATGCTGCGCTCGGCGGCCTGCACGAGCGCCGTGTCGGCCTCGACCCCATGCGATTCGATGCCGAGGCGCCAGGTGAAGCGGCGGCACAGCGCCTGCTGGTAGAGCGGCCCGAAGCGCTCCAGCGCTGCGACCAGCGGCGCGGTCTCGGCCAGCGGGCGCAGCGCGATGGCGAGCTGTTGGCAGTTCCAGAGCAGCGCCTCGGGCTGGCGGCCGAAGGCGTAGAGGCCGGTGCGGTCGAAGTAGGCGGCGGTGAAGCGCGGATCCCATTGCGGCGCCCAGCGCCAGGGGCCGTAATCGAAGCTCTCGCCCGAGATGTTCATGTTGTCGGTGTTGAGCACGCCGTGGACGAAGCCCGCCACCATCCACGCGGCGGCAAGGTCGGCCAGTCGCTCGACGACCTGGTGAAGCAGGATCACCGCCGGTTCGTCGCGGCCCGGAGCGTCCTCGGGTGGCAGGCTGCCGGGGTAAGTTTCGAGGCTGTAGTCGACCAGCGCGGCGAGATGCGCGGTCTCCTCCAGCGCGTAGAGGCGCTGGAAGCTGCCGATGCGGATGTGCCCGTGCGACAGGCGTACCAGCACGGCCGAGCGGGTGGGGGAGGGCTCGTCGCCGCGCCACAACTCCTCGCCGGTCTCGATGACGGAGAAGGTCTTGCTGGTGTTGACGCCCAGTGCTTCCAGCATCTCGGTGGCGAGAATCTCGCGCACCGCGCCTTTCAGCGTCAGCCGCCCGTCGCCGTCGCGGCTCCACGGCGTCTGCCCGGAGCCCTTGGTGCCGAGGTCGAGCAACCGGCCCGCGCCATCGCGCATCTGTGCGAAGAGGAACCCGCGCCCGTCGCCGAGGTCGGGGTTGTAATTGCGGAACTGGTGCCCGTGATAGCGCAGCGCCAAGGGCTGCGGCAGATTGCCGGGGAGCGACTGGAACTGCCCGAAATGCGCGGTCCAGCGCGCCTCGTCGAAGCCGTCGAGGCCGACTGCCGCCGCCCAGCGCTCGTTGCGCCAGCGGAGCTGGTGGCTCGGGAACGCGGCGGCGTGGACCGGGTCGCCGATCCATTGGGCGATCGTTTCGATTCGCGGGTCGGGAAGATAGGGCGCGGGTTGCGGATCGCTTGGCATCGGGCGATAGTGGGGACCGCCCGGCCTCCTATCAAGCCGGGCTTTGTGTTGAATCTGACGAGGTCGCCGTCCGCGCATGAAGGTTTTCGAAGATCGCTTCTGGTCGAGCCGCGACGGTCTCAAGCTCCATTTCCGCGATTATGCCGGTCCCGAAGAGGGCGAAACCGGCCTGCCGGTGCTGTGCCTGCATGGCCTGACCCGCAACGCGCGCGACTTCGACGTGCTCGCCCCGCGCCTTGCTGCCGGACGCCGGGTAATCTGCCCTGACCTGCGCGGCCGGGGCGACAGCGAATATGCCAAGGATTCGGCCACTTACACGCCGGTCCAGTATGGCGAGGACATTCTCGCCCTGATCGAGCAGGAAGGGCTGGAGCGCTTCGTCGTGATCGGCACCTCGCTTGGCGGGCTGATGGCGATGGGGCTGGCGACGATCATCCCGGACAAGATCGCCGCAGCCGTGGTCAACGACGTCGGGCCGTGGCTGAAACCGGCGGGTCTTGCGCGGATCAAGGACTATGTCGGGCAGGGCCGCACCTGGCCCACCTGGGTCCACGCCGCGCGCGGGCTGGAGGAAGTGCGGGGCGCCGCGCATCCCGGTCAGCCGCTCGATTTCTGGATCGGCATGGCCAAGCGGCTGATGACCGTCGGCGGCAACGGGCGCATCGTCTTCGACTACGACATGAAGATCGCCGAGCCTTTCCTGGCGCTCGACGTCAATGCCCAGCCGGACTTGTGGGCGGTGTGGGAAGCGCTCGCACGGGTGCCGGTGCTGGTCCTGCGCGGCGGGCTGTCGGACCTGCTCTCGGCGCAGACGCTGGACGACATGCTGCGCCGCGCGCCGAACGCGGAGGGGCTGACGCTGCCCAACGTCGGCCATGCCCCGACGCTCGACGAGCCCGAATCGGTCGCCGCGATCGAGCGACTGCTCGCCAAAGCCGCCTGAACTTGCACCTCCTCCACCTCCATTCGAGCTTCGCGGCGGGCGGCAAGGAACTGCGCGCAGTGCGGCTGATGAACGTGTTTGGTCGCGCTGTGTCGCATTCTGTCGTCTCCGCGCAGCCGGGTGCATATGGAGCGAAAGTCGCGCTCGATCCCGCGCTCACGGTTGATTTTCCGGAGAATTTTCCCAGCCTTCAGGGCCGTCCGACGCCCCTGCGCCTGCTGCGCATCGCCCGCGCCATGAAACATTTCGACCTCGTCCTTACCTACAACTGGGGTGCGATGGACGCGGTGCTGGCGCATCGCCTCTGGGGCGCCGTGCTCGGACTGCCGCCGCTGGTCCATCACGAGGACGGCTTCAACGAGGACGAGGCGGACGGCCTCAAGCCTTCGCGCAACTGGTTTCGCCGCGTGGCGCTGGCGCGGGCCTCGGCGCTGGTGGTGCCCTCGCAGCGGCTGGAAGGAATCGCGCTCGGCGACTGGGTGCAGCCGCGCTCTCGCGTGAAGCTGATCATCAACGGCATCCGCACCGCCGCCTACCTTGTGCCGCCCCCGCCCGATGCGATTCCGGGGCTGCCCAAGCCTGTCGGTGCGAAGTGGATCGGCACGCTGGCAGGCCTGCGCGCGGTGAAGAACCTGCCCCGGCTGGTCCGCGCTTTCGCCACGCTGCCGCCCGAATGGCAGCTGGTGATCCTCGGTGAAGGGCCGGACCGCGAAAGAATCACGCAGCAAGCGCGGGAATCCGGCGTGGCCGACAGGGTGCACCTGCCGGGCTTCGTCCCCGATCCCTCGCGCGCGGTGGGGCTGTTCGATCTCTTCGCGCTGTCCTCCGACAGCGAGCAGTTTCCCATCTCCATGCTGGAGGCGATGGCGGCCGGGATCGCGGTCGCCTCGCCCGCCGTGGGGGACGTGGTGGCGATGGTGCCGACGGAAAACCGCAGCTTCATCACCCCGCCCGGAGACGACGCCGCACTCGGCCGGGCTTTGGCGGAACTCGCGGCGGATGACGGGCTGCGCGCGCGCATCGGCGCGGCCAACCGCGCGCTTGCCCAGGCCCAATACGATGAAAACACGATGATTCGCAGTTATGCCTCGACCTATGGCGCGGCGATGGGCAAAAGCGACTTTCCGTGACGCCGCGCTCATTCAGCGGCGCTTCACCGCGGGACGGGCACCGACATCCCCGTTGAAAACCCCCACCCATCCGCTAAACAGCCCCGCAACCGTCCCGTTTTTCGCTAGAAAGCGCCCTATCTTGGCTCTGCCCCCCGACACCAATTCCGCCGCCGCAGCGCGTAATGCCGCCCAGCAGGACGTTTTCCTGCGTGAAGTCGACGACGCCGTGCGCCAGGACCAGCTCGAAGGCTTCATGAGCCGCTACGGCAAGCCGCTGATCGCCGTCATCGTCATCGCCCTGCTCGCTTTCGCGGGCTGGATCTACTGGCAGCACCGCCAGACCCAGGAGCGCGAGGCGCGTTCGGAGGCCTATGTGCAGGCGCTCGACGCCCTGCAGTCGGAAAATCTCGACGCCGCCAAGGCGAAGCTGGCTCCGATCGCCGGCGCCGATTCCTCGGACGCGACCGTCGTGTCGGCCCGCCTGATGCTCGCGGGGATCGCGCTGCGTCAGGAGAAGAAGGCCGATGCGCTCAAGCTCTATCGTGAGATCGCGGCCGACGGCAAGGCGCCGCAGGTGCTGCGCGACCTCGCCTCCGTGCGCGAGGTCGGCGCCGACTTCGACGCGATGAAGCCCGAGGACGTCATCAGCCGCCTCAAGCCGATGGCCGCGCCCGGCAACCCGTGGTTCGGCCCCGCCGGCGAACTCGTCGGCATGGCCTACCTGAAGCAGAACAGGCAGGATCAGGCTGGCCCGCTGTTCGCGGCGATCGCCAAGGACGAAAGCGTCGATGACGGCCTGCGCAGCCGCGCCCGCCAGCTTGCCGCCGTGCTCGGCGTCGATGCCGTGGACGACGTGGTGGATGACAAGGGGGAGCCGCTTGAAAAGCCGGGCGCCAAGATCATCCAGCCCGCCGAAGTGGCGAACTGAGACCATGACACGTGAGGACATTCGCATGAACGCAGCTCGCAACACGACCTCTTCGCGCGCGAAGAAGGTCGTGCCGCTGATCGCCCTCGCACTCGTCGCGGGCCTGTCCGGCTGCAAGATGTTCGGTGGCGGCAAAGGCCCGGCCAAGACCCCGACCGTGGGCAACCGCGTGCCGATCCTGTCGCGCATCGAAAGCGGCGCCAAGGTCGACGCGACGCTCGGCGCGGTTTCGGTGATCCTGCCCCCGGCAGAGGTCAACACGACCTGGGCGCAGGGCGGCAACACCCCGAACAAGGCTTACGGCAACCTCGCGCTGGCGGACAACCCGACTAAAGTGTGGACCGCGCAGATCGCCGGTTCGACCAATCGTGCGCGCCTTGCAGCGGCGCCGGTCATCGGCGGCGGCAAGCTCTATGTGATGGATACCGAAGGCACTGTCCACGCCTTCGACGCGCAGAGCGGCGCGAAGCTTTGGACCAAGAGCTTCTCGGTTTCCGGCAACAATGCCAAGTCGGTGTTCGGCGGCGGCGTCAGCTTCGATGGCGACAAGCTCTACATCACCACCGGCCTTGGCGAAGTCGCGGCGCTGAACGCGGCGGACGGCAGCCAGCTGTGGACCAAGAAGCCCGCCGGGCCGCTGCGCGGCGCACCGACGATCGGGTTCAACCAGGTCTTCGTGATGACGCAGGACAACCAGATCGTCGTGCTCAACGCGGCGGACGGTGCGACCATGTGGCAGGAATCGGCTTCGCTGACCCAGTCGGGCGTCTTCGGCGTCGCCTCTCCGGCACTCGGGCAGGGCACGGTGATCGCGGGCTATTCGTCCGGCGAACTGGTGGCCTACCGTTACGAGAACGGCCGTCAGGTCTGGTCGGACGCGCTTTCGCGCACTTCGATCTCGACCGAAGTGGGCAGTCTCACCGACGTCGATGCCGACCCGATCATCGATCGTGGCCGCGTCTACGCGCTGGGTCAGGGCGGGCGCATGGCCGCTTACGAACTGGTCACCGGCCAGCGCATCTGGGAACTCAACCTCGCGGGCATCTCGACCCCGTCGGTGGCGGGCGACTGGGTCTTCACGCTGGACGACCACGCCGAAATCCTCGCCATCGCGCGCGGCACCGGCAAGGTCCGCTGGCTGACCGAACTGCAGCGCTACAAGAACGCCAAGAAGCGCAAGAATCCGATCTTCTGGGTCGGTCCGGTGCTGGCGGGCAGCAAGCTGTGGGTCGGCAACTCGCGCGGGCTCGTGGCCACCATCGATCCGTCGAGCGGCACGATGACGCCCTTCACCGAACTCAGCGATCCGATCTCGCTGGCGCCGGTCGTGGCGAACCAGACGCTCTACGTCCTCGACGATTCGGGCCGTATCACCGCCTTCCGTTGATCCTTGTTCCTCCCCGAGCTTGTCTCGGGGAGGGGGACCGCCCGAAGGGTGGTGGAGGGGTTTGTGCATGACGGTTTGCGCCCCCTTAACCAATTGCCGCTAGCCCCTGCGGCCATGAGCACCACATCCACCCGCCGTCCGGCCAGCGACGTTTCCGCAGGCGTGGGCCTCTCCGGCCTAGTCGCGCTGGCCCTGTGGATCCTGTTCTGTCGCAACTGGGGTTCGGTGGTGGACCTGCTCGGCCTTCAGGCCCCGCGCGAGCCGATGAGCGGCCCCTATGCCTCGCTCGCCACGCTGGCCTTCACCGGCGCTGCCATGACCGCATGGTCGCTGCTGGTCGACAAGGTGTACTTGCGCTCCTCAACCGGCATCGACTGGTCGCGCCGTCGCCCGCTCTCCGAAACGCTCGACATCTCGATCACCAAGCTGACCGGGCTGTGGATCACCTGGGCGCTGATCGGCTGCTTCTATTTCCTGTGCCGGTGGTACTGGGAGGGGCAGTACCTGTTCGCTATGGACCTGTTGAGTGCCGTTGTGGCACCTCTTTTTGTCCTTTCGGTGCCTTATGTCCTGTGGCTCGACCGGGTCATGGTGGAGCCGCGCGACGCCTCCTGGCACTTCGGTGCGATGCTGATCGGCCGCGAGGCATGGTCCGCCGAAGAGGTGAAGAAGCACTGGCGCGCCTGGGCGATCAAGGGCTTCTTCGGCGCCTTCATGATCTCGATCCTGCCCGGCGGCTTCGCTCGCGTGGTCGAGGCGGATTTTGGCGCAATCGCGCACAAACCCGTGGACTTGGGCTCTCTGCTGATCGAGGCGCTGTTCCTCGTCGACGTGCAGATCGGCACCGTCGGCTACCTTTTCACTTTCCGCCCGCTCGATGCGCATATCCGCAGCGGCAACCCTTTGCTGGCGGGCTGGGTGGCCGCGCTGATGTGCTACCCGCCCTTCGTGTGGGGCACGATGGGCAACGCAGACGTGCTCGGCTACGAAGTCAACACCGGCGGCTGGGCGCACTGGATGGCGGCTTACGACGTCCTCCTGTGGGGCTGGGCGGCGATGATGGTCGTGCTGACCGCAATCTACGCCTGGGCGACCTTCGCCTTCGGCCTGCGCTTTTCCAACCTGACTTATCGCGGCGTGCTGACGAACGGCCCCTACCGCTTCACGCGCCACCCGGCCTACCTGTCGAAGAACCTGTTCTGGTGGACCTCGACCCTGCCATTCCTCGTGACGAACGGGTCATGGACCGACGCGATCCGCAACACCGTGCTGCTGGGCGTGGTGAGCGGCATCTACTACTGGCGCGCCCGGACCGAGGAGGCTCACCTGCTGGCCGAGGATCCAAAGTACCGGGAATATTACGAATGGATGGGGGAACATGCCTTCATCACCCGAACTTTGGGGAAGATCGGGCGGAAGTTGAAGTTCAAATAAGTCCTGGGGCCATTGCCCCAGACCCCCGAACTGTCGTCGTCGCGCGCGCAGACCTGTCAGCCTCAAATGGCGCCGCAGGCTCTATCTGTCTCCCGGTTCACCGTCTTGGATGACGATGCCGCGCGCGTGCCCTCGACGGTACACGGGGTGCAGGGGTGGTAAACCCCTGCATTTCCCCCCTTAAAACGTCTTCAGCGCATAGACCTTGGACAGATCCCCGCCCCACTCGCCATTATACAGGTCGAGCAGGCGCTGCGCCGGAACCTTGCCGGTCTTCACGATCTCCGCCAGCGGTTCGAGATAACCTGTCTCGTTGTCGCCCGCCGAGTTCAGGCGGCCGCGCGCGGCAAGGCCCGAGCGCGCGATGTCGACCACTTCGCCCGCGATGTCGCGCAGGGTGCCGCCGCCCGGGATCGGTGAATCAAGGCCCAGCTTAGGCGCGGCCGAGCGCAGCGCTTCGCGGCCTTCCATGTCCCAGCCCTTGACCAGATCCCACGCCGCATCGAGCGCGCCCTGATCGTAGAGCAGGCCGACCCACAGCGCGGGCAGGGCGCAGATGCGGCCCCACGGCCCGCCGTCGGCGCCGCGCATTTCAAGGAACGACTTGAGCCGCACTTCGGGGAAGGCGGTGGACAGGTGGTCCTGCCAGTCCGACATGCGGGGTTTCTCGCCGGGGAGCACGGAAAGCTCGCCCTTGAGGAAGTCGCGGAAGGAGAGGCCGGCGGCGTCGATGTATTGGCCGTCGCGGAACACGAAGTACATCGGCACGTCCAGCATGTACTTGACGTAGCGTTCGTAGCCGAAGCCGTCCTCGAACACGAAGGGCAGCATGCCGGTGCGGTGCGGATCGGTGTCCGACCAGATGTGGCTGCGGTACGAGAGGTAGCCGTTGGGCTTGCCCTCGGTGAAGGGCGAGTTCGCGAACAGCGCGGTCGCCAGCGGCTGCAGCGCCAGCGAGGTGCGGAACTTCTGCGCCATGTCGGCTTCGCTCGAATAGTCGAGGTTCACCTGGATGGTGCAGGTGCGCAGCATCATGTCGAGGCCCATGGAGCCCACGCGCGGCATGTGGTTCAGCATGATGCCGTAGCGCCCCTTGGGCATGATCGGCAGTTCTTCGCGCGTCTTGTCCGGCCACATGCCGAGCCCGAGGTAGGCCTTGCCGAGCTTTTTGCCGACCTGCTTCACTTCGGAAAGGTGGCGCCCGGTCTCGGCGCAAGTCTGGTGCAGGTTTTCGAGCGGTGCGCCTGACAGTTCCAGTTGGCCCGCCGGTTCGAGGCTGACGTTGCCGTCCGCGCCCTTGAGTGCGATGACGTTTCCGCCTTCCTCGATCGGCGTCCAGCCGAACTGGGTCAGTTCGCCCAGCAGGTCGCGGATGCCGCCCTTTTCGGTGTACGAAGGCGCGTGGTGGTCGGCGGTGTCGTAGACGAATTTCTCGTGCTCGGTGCCGATCCGCCACGCCTCGCGCGGCTTTTCGCCCGCGGCCATCGGCTCGGCGAGTTGGGACAGGCTTTCGATAACCGGATCTTCGCGATCCGAAACCTCACGAGTGCTCATGGGCGCGGAATTAGTGTGCCCTTCGGCGCCGCGCCAGAACTTTTTGTACCGGTCAGTCTAACATTCCTGTCATGTCCAATCTCCGGACACCGCCATCCATAGCCCGATGGCGGAAACGCAGGCGGTTTCGGCCCGCAGGATGCGCGGCCCCAGCGTGATCGCGCGCGCCTGGGGATGGGCGCGGACGAGGTCGCGCTCGGTATCGTCGAAGCCGCCTTCGGGGCCGACGAGGAGCGCGGCCGGACCTTTGTGGGCGACGAAGGCGGCGGCTGCAGGCGCGCCGCCCTGTTCATCGGCGAAGAACAGGGCGCGGTCCTCGGGCCAGTCGCGCAGCAGCGCTTCGAGCCGGGCCGGTTCCTCGACGCGGGGCAGGGCGGTGCGGGCGCATTGCTCGGCCGCCTCGGTGACGATGGTCAGCGCGCGTTCGGGGTTGAGCTTGTCGGCCACGCAGCGCCGGGTGACGACCGGCTGCACCGCTGCGACCCCCAGTTCGGTCGCCTTCTCGAGCACGAGATCGAAGTTCGGCTTCTTGAGCAGGGCAGCGCAGAGCACGAAGTCCGGCACATCCTCGCGCTCGCGCAGCTTCGTGCGGACCGAGAGCACCACGTCGCGCTTGCTGGCTGACATGACCTCGCAGGCCCATTCGCCGGTGGCATCGTCGCAGGCGATCACCGCGTCGCCGGGGCCGACTCGCATGACCTTGCCGAGATAATGTGCCTGCTGGCCTTCCAGCGCGATCTGCCCGCCTTCCTCGAGCGGTCCGGAGACGAACAGGCGCGGCGCGGAGCGGGGCGGCCAGGCGGGGGTTGCGGGCATCTTCAAGGGGTTCCTCGGGCTGAAGGGCCCTTGTCGCGCCTTGGCGGAGAGGATGCAACGGTGGGCAAGCTGTGTTCACCAGACACGTTCGGGCATGACAGGACGCGCACGATGCACTACTCATCGCGCGATGCTCGAACCTTCGCTCGTCCCTGACAGCCAGCATCGCGGGCTCGTGTCGATGCTGCCGCAGCCGTTTCGCGACTTCGCGATGCTGGCGCGATTCGATCGGCCGATCGGCTGGTGGCTGCTGTTCTGGCCCTGCGTCTGGGGCGTTCTGCTGGCGGGCGGCGAAAGCCGCTGGAGCCTGATTGCATGGCTGCTGCTCGGCTCGATCGCGATGCGTGGTGCGGGCTGCGTGCTCAACGACATCGTCGATGCCGACCTCGACCGCCGCGTCGCGCGCACCGCGCAGCGCCCCGTCGCCAGCGGCCGAGTGAGCAAGAGCGCGGCCTGGACCTGGCTGCTGATGCTCTGCGCCGTCGGGCTGGTGGTGCTGTTCCAGCTGCGCCCGCCCGCACAACTGGTGGCGCTGGGCAGCGTCGGCCTCGTCGCCGCCTATCCGTTCATGAAGCGCATCACGTGGTGGCCGCAGGCGTGGCTGGGGATGGTCTTCACCTGGGGCGCGCTGGTCGGCTGGATCGAGATCCGCAGCGACCATCTGGAGGCGCTGGCGGCGCTGTACCTCGGCTCGATCGTCTGGTGCATCGGCTACGACACGATCTACGCGATCCAGGACATCGAGGACGACGCGATCGTCGGCATCCGCTCCTCCGCCCGGCGCCTCGGCGCGCGTGTGAAGGGCGGGGTCGGCGGTTTCTATGCCCTCGCGCTGGCGCTGTGGGCGCTGGCGTTCTGGGCGATGCGGCCGGACTGGGTGGCGCTCGTCGCGCTGGTGCCGATGGCGCTGCATCTGGGCTTCCAGGTCATGACGCTGGACCCGGCGGACGGCGAGAACGCGCTCGCCCGCTTCCGCTCCAACCGCGATGCCGGGCTGGTGATGGCGCTGGCCTGCTGGGTGGTCGGCAACGCTGGGGTTATCTGATCGCCTACTCGTAGCTGACCAGCTCGAATTCTATCCCGTCCCAGTCGAAGAAGTAGAACCGGCGGCCCGGATCGTAATCGTCGTGGGCGAAGGGTTCGAGCCCTGCCGCGATAACCTTGCGTTCCGCCGCATCGAGGTCATCGACCACCAGCCCCACGTGGTTCAGCGGCGCGCCCTTGCCATAGCGATCGTGTTTGCGGCGGTCGGTATAGACGGCGATGTAGCTGAAATCCCCGCCGACGTGAATCGTCTCGCCGCCGTTGATGGCAGGCCCGCGCCAGCGTTCGTGCCAGCCGAGCAGGTCCTGCAGCAAGGCGGACGAACGCTCGATGTCGCTGACGGTGAGGTTGGCATGTTCGAGGCGGCCCTGGGCCATTCTTCTTTCTCCTGCGTCACCGGCGAATCAGCCGGCTTGGCAAAAGTGCAACCTCAACCTAACTTGAGATCAAGCACTTTCGAGAAGGCAAGGATTTGGTCGCGGACCGCTTCATCACCATCGGCGAACTCGCGCGGCGCACCGGCGTCGCGGTATCGGCACTGCGTTTCTACGAGGAGAAGGGGCTACTGCAGGCGCTGCGCACTTCGGGCAACCAGCGACGGTTCCTGCGCTCAGACATCCGCCGCGTCAGCTTCATCCTGATCGCGCAGAAGCTGGGCCTCGCGCTGGCCGAGATCGAGCGCGAACTCGCGGACCTGCCGCAAGGCCGCACGCCGACGCTGGCGGATTGGGAGCGCATCAGCCGCTCGATGCGCTCCTCGATCGACGAGAAGATCGCGCTGCTCGAACTGACCCGGCGCAAGCTGGACGAATGCATCGGCTGCGGCTGCCTCAGCCTGACGAAATGTCGGTTGTACAACGCCGATGATATGGCGGGGGCGCACGGGCCGGGGCCGCGTTTCGTGCTGAGCTGAAGGCTAGACCGCCGCCGCCAGCAGTTCCTCCGCGCCGCCGAGGTCCACGCTGACGAGGCGCGAGATACCCTTTTCCACCATCGTCACGCCGAACAGGCGGTGCATGCGGCTCATCGTCACCGCGTTGTGGGTGACTACGAGGTAGCGGGTGTCGGTTTCCTTCGTCATCGCTTCGAGGAGGTCGCAGAAGCGTTCGATATTGGCGTCGTCGAGTGGGGCGTCGACTTCGTCCAGCACGCAGATCGGCGCGGGATTAGTCAGGAACAGGCCGAAGATCAGCGCCACCGCCGTCAGCGCCTGCTCGCCGCCTGAAAGCAGCGTCAGCGACTGCAGGCGCTTGCCCGGCGGCTGGGCGTAGATTTCTAGGCCGGCCTCCAGCGGATCGTCCGAATCGACGAGGGCAAGGTGCGCCTGACCGCCCTGGAACAGTTGTTGGAACAGGCGGCGGAAGTGGCCATCGACCGCCTCGAAGGCGGCGCGCAGGCGTTCGCGGCCTTCGCGGTTGAGGTTGCCGATCGAGCCGCGCAGGCGGTTCACCGCCTCGGTCAGTTCGGCCTTCTCGTTGACCGAGAGGCCCAGCTGTGCCTCGGCTTCGGCGAGTTCGTCGGCGGCGACGAGGTTGACCGGGCCGATCCGTTCGCGGTCGGCTACGAGGCGGTCCATGCCGCTGCCTTCGGCCTCGGTACCGCCGACTTCAGAGGGCGCGAAGCTGAAGCGTTCGGGCAGTACCGGGGGCGGGCACTGGAAGCGCTCGCCCGACAGGCGGTTGGTCTCCAAGCGGCGCTGGTCCTCATGCTCCGCGCGTGCCGTGGCTCCGGCACGGGCCTCGCGAGCGGCGGCGAGGGTTTCCTGTGCAACCGATAGCGCCATGTCGGCCTGCCTGGCGGCATCGGTGGCTGAGGTGACGGCGGTTTCGGCCCTGGCCAGTTCCTCACCCAGACGCACGCGGACCGCTTCGCCCTGTTCGATCTGGGTCATCAGCGCGGCGGGTTTCGCGGCGACGACGGCCCGCTCGTTCTCGATTTCCTCGAGCCGCCCGGCCATCTGCGCGAGGCGGTTGGCCGCGTCGCCCGATCGGGCCTGCCAGCCGCGGATATCGGCCCGCTGGGTGGTGGTTCGTTCGCGGGCGACCGCAAGCGCCTGATCGTGCCCGGCGAGTGCGGCCATCGCGTGCTGGAGGGCGGAACGTGCCTCGACATTGCGTGTCTGGGCCGTCTGCAGTTCGGTGCGGCCGGCGGCGGGGTCGGGAAGGGCGGTGCGCTTCGCCTCGGCGCCGGCGACTTCCGCCTCCACGCCGGTACGCTGGTCGGCGATTTCCGCGAGCGTCGTGTCGAGTTCGGCGCGGCGGGCCTGCTGGCGAGCCTTTGCGTCCTCGGCCTGATCGACGCTGCGTAGCGCGGCGCGCTCGGCGTCGGCGGCGGAAGCTATGCTGCGCTCGGCGGCAATCACGCGCGAGGATAGGTCCGCCAGTTCCCGCTGCACTGCGGCCTGCTTCGCTTCGGCGGTTGATACGGCGTCGCGCAATGGTGGCAGCTGCGCGTCGAGTTGCGCGAAGCGATTTTCCGCCTCAAGCCGCGCGGCTTCGGCTGCACCTTCGCCGCGCGCGACGAAGCCGTCCCAGCGGCGCAGCACGCCCGCGCGGGTGACCAGCCATTCGCCAGGCTTCAGCGCGCGGGCATCGTCCTCATCGACGATATGAACCAGCGCGAGGCGGGCCGCGAGTTCAGGCGGGCATTGCGCAACGTGGGCGGCAAGGCTCTCTGCCACCGGCGGGGGTGCCTCGGCGCCGGTCCAGAAGCGGCCATCCGCGTTCGGCACCGCGCCCAGCGGCACCTTTGCGTCGCGGCCGAGCACGGCGGCGACAGCGCGTTCGTAGCCCGGCGCGGCACGTACAGCGTCGATGGCGACGGGCAGGCCATGCGCGGCCTTTGCTCCCTTGGCCCGCGCTTCGCGGTCGCGAACGAGAGCGGTATGTTCGCGTTCGATGCCTGTCAGGTCGGCGCGCGCGCCCGCCAGCGCCGAGGCGGCGGTGTCGCGCTCGGCCTGCAGCGTAGTCTTGCGCGCCTGCATCTCCTCCAACCCCTCGCGTGAGCGGGCGAGGGCCGCAGTTGCCTCTTGCGCCTTCGCACGCGCGGCGGCGATGGCGGTTTCTAGATCGCCCAGGTCAGGCAGGGCGGCGACTTGCGCTTCGATCCGGGCGACGTCCTGCGCGACACGGGCCTGCCGTGCTTTCGCCTGCGTCAGTTCGGCTTCGGCGATGCGCCATTCGGCCTCGACGCCCGCCTGCTTCGCGGTCGCCTGCGCGAGATCGAGTTCGGCCGCGCGGCTGGCCTGTTCGGCGCCGTCCACGCTATTGGCGAAGCGGGGGCGCTGCGCTTCGTCGGCGGCGAGCTGCTTTTCGCCTTCAGCCAGTTCGCGTTCCAGCCGGGCGAGGGCTTCGGCGGCGTCGCGGGTCAGGCGGTCGGCGTCGCGGCGGTCTTCCTCCAGCCGGGTGCGCTGGCGGTCGAGATCGGCGAGACGCTGCTCGGCGGCTTCGAGCTGGCTGGTCAGCGTCGCCATGCGGTGCCCTTCCGCGTTGGCATCGTCGCGGCGGTCGGCGAGTTCGTCGCGCGCTTCGGCCAGCGCTTCGGCGGCGGCTGCCTGCTGGCTCTGGGCCTCCACTGCGAGGGCCTGCGCCACGGTGACGCGCTCCTCGGAGGCCTGCGCTTCCTTGCGTGCCGCATCGGCGGCAGCGGCGGCCTCGCGCCAGCGGGCGAAGACGACACGGGCTTCGGCGAGGCGGATCTGGTCGGTCAGGGCCTTGTAGCGCTCCGCGGCTTTCGCTTGGCGCCGGAGCGTGCCGACCTGCTTGTCGAGGCCCGCCATGATGTCGTCGAGGCGGGCGAGGTTGGCTTCGGTGGCGCGCAGGCGCTGCTCCGCGTCCTTGCGGCGGACATGGAGGCCCGCGATGCCTGCGGCCTCCTCCAGCATGGCGCGCCGCTCGGCGGGCTTGGCGGCGATGACGGCGGCGATGCGGCCCTGGCTGACGAGCGCCGGGCTGTGC
Source organism: Novosphingobium sp. FG90 (assembly GCF_057808725.1). Taxonomy (NCBI): domain Bacteria; kingdom Pseudomonadati; phylum Pseudomonadota; class Alphaproteobacteria; order Sphingomonadales; family Sphingomonadaceae; genus Novosphingobium; species Novosphingobium sp. FG90. The sequence continues at coordinate 22,517 of NZ_JBMDIO010000024.1, read as the reverse complement.
GCGCCGGTGGCGGCATCGGCGAAGATCAGCGCCACGTCCTTGGCGCGCACGTCCCGCCCGTTGATGCGGTAGGCGCTGCCCGCGCCGCGCTCGATGCGGCGGACGACTTCGAGTTCGTCGCGCACGCCTTCGGCGCCCGGCGCGGTTTCCGCCTTGAGCACGACTTCGGCGAAGGCGCGGGGCGGGCGCTTGTCCGTCCCCGCGAAGATCACGTCCTCCATCCCGCCGCCGCGCATCGACTTGGGCGAGCTTTCGCCCATGACCCAGCGGATCGCTTCGAGCAGGTTGGACTTGCCGCAACCGTTGGGGCCAACCACGCCGGTCAGCCCCGGGTCGATGCGCAGTTCGGCGGGCTCGACGAAGCTCTTGAAGCCGCTGAGCTTTAGCCGGTGGATGCGCATCGAGGTCGGGTCAGGCGATCACGCCGGTCAGCGCGCGCCTGCTTCCTTGAGCTTGGGCTCCAGCTTGTCCCATTCCATCGAACCGACGTTGTTGCCGTTTATGATGAAGGTGGGGGTGCCGGTGACGTTGAACTGCTCGCTCGCCTTCTGCGTACCGTCGGCGAGTGCCTTGGCCTTGGTGGTGTCGGCGAGGCAAGCGGCGGCCTGATCGCGCGCGATCCCGCGCGAGGCGAAGAAGTCGGTCATGCCCGCGACTTCGGAAATGGCGGCGAGCTGCTGCTCCTTGGGCAAGGCATCGATCTGGGCGAGGCGTTCCTTGCTGGCGGCCTGCATGTTCTCGAACATCTTGGGCTGCCAGGCCCAGAACTGCTCGCTGAGCGGGATCACCGCCTCGGTCGAGCCGCATTCGGCGAGCAGCGAGGCCGGAATGTCGAGCGCGTTCAGCATGAAGTAGCGCAGTTCGTAGCTGACGCGGCCGCTGGCGACGTAGTCGTCGCGCAGCGGTTCGAAGCTCTGCTGCGCGAACAGGGCGCAGTGCGAGCAGCTGAGGGCGCCGTATTCGACCAGCTTGATCGGGGCGTTCGGGTTGCCCATGCGATAGCCGCCCTCGGCGGTCTTCTCGATCGTGTCGGCCCAGGACTTGCCTGCAGGAGCGGCGATCTTGGCGATCGGCGCGCCGGAGGTGGCACCGGCGGTGGGCTCGTCCTTCTTGCCGCAAGCGGCGAGGCCGAGGGCCAGCGGGGCGACCACGAGGCCGAGGGCGATGGTGCGGAAACGGGTGCGGGTCATCGGGAGGCGAATCCTTCGTGTGGATTTGTTACAGGGCTAGCCCATGGAGGGGGGAAAACGAAGCGTGGACGGGGGTATTCCACAAGTGTGGCGTTGTGTGGGAATGCCCACCCCGCTGCGACTAGGCAGCAAGCTGCCAAGTCTCGCTCCCCTCCCGCATGCGGGACGGGCCGGGGGTGGGCTCGTGGATCAGATATTGCCCGCGCGCTGCTGGGCCTGCTTGTCGATGATCGCCTTGGACACCGTGGCCCAGTCGTGCCCGTCGAGCAGGTTGCCGTTGAGCGTGAAGCTGGGCGTGCCCTGCAGGCCAAGCGCCTGCACTTCGCCCTGCTGGCCCTTGAGCTTGTCGAGCATCGCGGTGTTGGCGAAGCACTGGTCGGTCTGCGCGCGGCTGAGGCCCCACGAAGCGGTCTGGTCGTAGAAGCCGAGGTCGCTCGCCATGGCGCGCATGCGGGCGGGGAAGTCGCCCTGATACCAGCGCTGCTGCTGTTCGCGGTTGGTCGCCTCGGCCTTGGCGAGCCACTTGTCCTGCGACGCGAAGAAGGCGTTGTGGCGCACGAAGAAGCGCTTCGGATCGCCGCAGTTGGTCAGCATGGCCACGGTGAGGTCGATCGGATTGCGAAGGAAGTTCGTCACCGTGACCGAGATCTGGCCCTTGGGCACCATCGTCAGGCGCAGGACCGGGTCCGCTTCCTTGTGGAAGTGGGCGCAGTGCGGGCAGGTGTAGCTGACGTATTCGACCAGCTTGAGCGGCGCGTCCGGATTGCCGAGCCGGTGGCTGCCGTCGGCGGTTACGGCGGTGGCAGTCGCCCAGTTCGTCGAGGCGGCGGGCAGCCCCTTCCTCGGCGCGGCGCCCTTGGGAGCAGCGGCCATGCTGAGAACGGCGCAGGCGGCGAGCGCCACGGCGCGAAAGACGGTCTTGGTCATCACTTGTCTTCCTGACTGTCAGGCTTGCTTTCGGCAGCGCCCATGCTGCGTGCCAGCGATTCGAGGACCGCGCGAAGCTCCGGGTCGCCGATGTCGCGCAGCGACTCCCCAAGCTCGAACGGGACCGGTTTCAGCGAAGGCGGCGCGGACGGGCGCGGCTGCGTGGCAACAGGCGGCTTAACCTCACCTTGCCGGATTTTCACCTTGGCGACCGCCTGATAGCCGAAGAAGCGGTTCACCCGGTCCATGATCTCGGGGATCACGTGCTGGATCATCGGCGAATGAGCGGGCACGACGACCAGCTGGAGGATGCCGTCGCTCTTCTCTCCGGGCGGGAAGCGGATCGATTCCGGCGAGCAGACGCGGGCGTGGCGGGCGCCGACGATCTCGGGCCAGCGCGACACCACGCTCGATTGCACGAAGCCGAAGCGCCGGAAGGCGGTGCGGCCGACTTCGGGCATCAGGTCCGAGATCTGCCGCGCCTGTCCGCCGCGCATGCGCTCGAACTGCTTGAGGCCCGTCTTGCCCTTGGCGGGACGTGCCTTCGATTCACCGGGGGATTTGCCGCTATTCCGTTCCATTGCCCGCGATCCAATGCCATAGCGGCGGCATGGATGCCAGTTCGGATACTGCAATCGCGGCGCTGCTGCTCGACTGGTACGACGCCCATGCCCGCCACCTGCCGTGGCGCGCGCTTCCGGGCCAGCCTGCGCCTGATCCGTACAGGGTCTGGCTGTCCGAAGTCATGCTGCAACAGACGACGGTTGCGGCGGTGAAGGACTACTTTGCCGCCTTTACCGCGCGCTGGCCGACCGTGCAGGCGCTGGCGGCGGCTGCGGACGAGGAGGTCATGGCGGCGTGGGCGGGGCTCGGCTACTACGCCCGTGCCCGCAACCTGCTGGCTTGCGCGCGCGAAGTGGCGCGGACCGGGCGCTTTCCCGATACCGAGGAGGGCCTGCGCGCACTGCCGGGGCTGGGGGCTTATACCGCCGCCGCCGTTGCCGCGATCGCCTTCGGGCGGCGAGCGGTGGTGGTGGACGCCAATGTCGAGCGCGTCGTCTCGCGGCTCTTCGCTATCGAGGAGCCCTTGCCCGGTTCGCGCCCTGCCATCCGCGCCAAGGCCGACGCGATTACGCCGGATTTGCGCGCGGGTGACTTTGCGCAAGCGATGATGGACCTTGGCGCGACCGTCTGCACCTCGCGCAATCCGCGCTGCCTGCTCTGCCCGATTTCCGCGCCGTGCGAGGCGCGGCGGATGGGCGATCCGGCAAGGCTTCCGGTCAAGGCCGCGAAGAAGGCCAAGGCGGTCCGACAGGGCCGCGCCTTCTGGATCGAGCGGGACGAAGCCGAGGTCTGGCTGGTCCGCCGCCCCGGCAGCGGCATGCTCGGCGGAATGCGCGCCCTGCCCGACGATGGCTGGGCCGCGCGCATCGACGGTTCGGGCGAGGGGCCGCTCGCCGGACCGTGGGAAAGCGCGGGCAAGGTCGGCCACGTCTTCACGCACTTCGCGCTGGAACTGAACCTTGCGGTCTACCTCGGCGATGGATTCGAGGGGCTGGGGGAGGGCGAGTGGTGGCCGCTCGACCGGCTCGACGAGGCGGGGCTGCCCACCCTCTTCGCCAAGGCCGCGCGGCTGGCGCTGGCTGAGAAGGAAGACGCATGATCGATCGCCTCGAAGCCGCGCTGGACCGTCGCATGCTGCTCGGCATGGGGGCGGCTGCGGGGCTCGGGGCGATACTGCCGCGACTGGCGCGCGCCGCGCAGCAGCCGGAGCTGATCCCGCAGGTCCGCGCGGTCGTCGAGCGCTGGGTGGGGCCGGGCAGGTTTCCCGGCATGGTCGCCTCGCTGGGCCTTCCGGGACGTGAGCCCGAATATGTCGCGCGGGGCTCGGAAGGCTTCAACGACGCCGATCCGGTTACCGCCGACAGTCTGTTCCGCATCTATTCAATGACCAAGCCGATCACCGGCATGGCCGCGATGGAACTGGTGGCGCAAGGGCGCATCGGCCTTGACCAGCCCGTGGCGGACGTGCTGCCCGAATATGCGCACATGATGGTGCAGGACGAGTACGACGGCTCGATTACCAAGGTCCACGCCGCGCCCCGGCCGATCACGATGCGGCATCTGGTCACGCATACGTCCGGGATCGGCTACACGATCATCCAGCAGGGGCCGATCAAGACGCTGATGGAGGACAAGGGCCTCGTCGCCGGGCAGATCAGCCGGATGAAGCTGCCCGGCCTGTTCCGGGGTGAGCCGGTCAAGGGACTGGACGCATTCGCGCGCGGGCTGGCGCAAGTGCCGCTCGTCGCCGATCCCGGCACGCGCTGGAGCTATTCGATGGGCCTCGACCTGATGGCGCGTGTGATCGAGGTCGTCTCGGGCAAGCCGTTCGACGTCTACCTTCAGGACACGATCTTCGGCCCCGCCGGGATGACCAGCACGGCTTTTCGCGTCCCGGCCGCCGACGCCCACCGCCTCACCACCAATTACGCGGCCGTCGGCGGCGTGCTGGCGCCGATCGACGAGGGGGCGAGTTCGATCTACCTCGACAAGCCCGCCTTCCCGTTCGGCGGGGCGGGCCTGGTCAGCAGTCCGCGCGACTACGACCGGTTCCTGCGCATGCTGGCGCAGATGGGCATGATCGACGGCGTGCGCGTGCTGTCCGAGAGCGCGGTGCGGATGGGCACCTCCAATCTGCTCCCGCCCGGTGTCCTCGTGCCCGAGATGTTCGGCGGTCCCAGCGGCTTCGGCGCTGGAGGGCGCGTCGGGCAGGGGGCGGAGAGCGGGCTCTACGGCTGGTCGGGCGCGGCAGGGACGGTGGGCATGGTCGACATGGTCCATGGCCTGCGCTCGCAGATCTTCGTGCAGTTCATGCCGCCCAATGCCCTCGACCTGTTGCCTGAATTCCAGAAGGCCCTGAAGGCCGATGTGCTCGCGATCCTGGAGAAACATTGACGTGCTGCTGACCTATGACGCTCCTATCGCTTTCGGCGGATCGCCGATCGACCGCGCCGACCACGTGCGCGGCGACCCGGAGGCCATTGCCGCGCTGATGGGGCCGAGCGCGCGGCTGCTGAAGCTGGACGGACTCGACCCGGTGATGACGGCGGAGGGCGGGCTCGTTTGGGGCAGCCTCGCTGATGCGGAAGACGATGCGGAACTGCTTTTCCTCGGCCTCGAAGGTGGGCGCGGCTGTTTCGCGCAAGTGCTGCCGGGCATTCCCGCCGCCGGAGCGCCGAGCTGGAATGCGATGAACGCGCTGGAGCCGGGCGAACTCGCGGCTTACGGCGGGGCGCGGGCGCTGGTCGGCTGGCATTCGCGGCACCGCTTCTGCGCGGTCTGCGGCGCGGCCACGGTGCTTGCCAAGGGCGGCTGGCAGCGCTCATGCACCGGCTGCGGGGCCGAGCACTTCCCGCGCGTCGATCCGGTGACCATCATGACCGTGGAGCATGACGGCAAGCTGCTGCTCGGCCGCCAGCCGCGTTTTCCGGCGCATCGCTACTCGGCGCTGGCAGGCTTCGTGGAGCCGGGCGAGACGATCGAGGAAGCGGTGGCGCGCGAGGTCTTCGAGGAAGCGGGTGTGCGTGTGCGGGATGTCGAATATGTCGCGAGCCAGCCCTGGCCTTTTCCGTCCTCGCTGATGATCGGTTGCCACGCCTTCGCCGACGACCCGGCCATCGTCATCGACGAGACCGAGCTGGAAGACGTGCGCTGGTTCACCCGCGAGGAATGCGTGGATGCGCTCGAAGCCGTCGCTGCGGGCGAGATGGGCCGCGCTTTCGGGGCGCCGCCGAAGCACGCGGTGGCGCATGTGCTGCTCAAGTGGTGGGTGGAACGCGGAGACTGATCGCGATAGCCTCCGCCGAAGAGGTGTGAGGCATGAGCGAACAGAAACTGCTTTCCGGGGGTAACCCGCAGATACCCAAGGGTGATGGCGACGCGCCCGTGCAAGCCTACATTTCCGCGATGCCGGGCTGGAAGCGCCGGGTGGGTGAGGCGATAGATGCCATCGTAACGCGCAGCGTGCCCGGCGTGCGCAAGGCGGTGAAGTGGAACACGCCTTTATACGGCATGGCCGAGCGAGAGTGGTTCCTCGGCTTCCACTGCTTCGATCGCTACGTGAAAGTGACGTTCTTCAAGGGCACTTCGCTGCTCCCTCAGCCGCCGGAGAAGTCGAAGCAGGCTGAAGTCCGCCACTTCCACATTCATGAGGATGATAGGATCGACGAGGCCCTCTTCGCCGACTGGGTCAGGCAGGCCAGCGAACTGCCTAATGAGCGGCTTTAGATCACGCCGGTTCGCGCGCCCGGGCGATCGCGGCACTGATCGCGGCGCGGGCCTGCGGACTGTTACGCCAGCATGTCGCGCCAAGGCTGGCGGAGACTTGCGTGCAGATTTCGTCGGCGTCTGCGGCGGCGAGGTCGGCGAAGCCGGCGATGCCCAGTTCTTCCAGACGCGATACGACCGTGGGGCCTACGCCTTTGACAGCAAGCAAGGCCGCGCGTTCCGTCTCATTGAAGCGATCCATTAGACCAGCCCCAGCTTCGCCAGTTCGCGCGCCAGCTTGGGCGGCATCGCATCGCCTGCCGTTTCGCCTTCGCCCAGATCGCGCGGGGCGTCTTCTTCGGACAAGTAGCGCCAGCCCTGATGCGCGCGCTTGGGTTGGGTGACGACCGGGATCAGGCGCGGTTCGAGGTGGATGTGCCAGCGGCCGTCCTCGCGCTGCGAGAACCGCACGATCGGCGAGCGGCCGATCAGCGCATGCTCGAAGATCCAGTAGAGCGAGCCGCCGATCATCTCCTCGTGCCGCTTGGGTAGATAGCGGGTGGTCATCAGCGCCTCGTCCGGGTGGCTTTCCAGCCATGCGCGCAAGGAGGCGGGGCTTTCGGCAGAGAAGGCGATCTTGGTCATGTTGAGCGGCATGGCCGCCAAGATAGGATCGCTTTGCCTGTCAGGCCAGCCCCACCACGACCGCAAGGCCGAGGAACGAGAAGAAGCCCATCGTGTCCGTCGCCGTCGTCACGAAGACAGCCGAGGACACCGCCGGATCGACGTTGAACTTGTCCAGCGCCACCGGCACGAGGATGCCCATCAGCCCTGCGACCAGATTGTTGATCACCATGGCCGAAGCGATCACCGCGCCGAGCAGCGGGTTGGAGAATATCAGCCACGTCCCCACGCCGATCAGCAGCCCCAGCGCGAAGCCGTTGGCCAGCGCGATGCGGAATTCGCGCAGGATCATCCTGACGGTATTGGAATCGGTCAGCTGGTTCGTGGCGATGGCGCGCACCGCCACGGCGAGCGTCTGCGTGCCCGCATTGCCGCCCATGCCCGACACGATCGGCATCAGCACCGCCAGCAGCGCGAACTTCGCGATCGCGCCCTGGAACAGCCCGACGACCGAAGCCGCGAGCATCGCCGTCGCAAGGTTCACCACCAGCCACGTCAGGCGCGCGCGCACCGTCAGCAGGATCGGCTCGTTGATGTCGCCGTCGCCTGCACCGGAGAGCAAGAGGGCGTCCTCGCCCGCTTCTTCCTGAATGATGTGGACGATGTCATCGACGGTGATCTGGCCGATCAGGCGGCCCGCAGGGTCCACCACCGCTGCCGAGATCAGCGCGTACTTCTGGAAGCGCAGCGCGACTTCTTCCTGGTCCATGTCCGCCGGGATCAGCGTCTGGTCGCGCGCCATGACGTCGTAGAGCGGGATGTTGCGCGGCGTGCGCAGGATCCACGAGAGCGAGCAGGTGCCGATCGGGCGGTGCATGGGATCGACGATGAACACTTCCCAGAACTCGGTCGGCAGTTCGCGATGTTCGCGCAGGAAATCGATGAGGTCGCCCACCGTCATCGATTCGTGCACCGCGACAAGCTCGCGGCTCATCAGGCGGCCGGCGGATTCCTCCGGGTAGGACAGCGCCGATTCGATGGCGGCGCGGTCTTCCGGCTCCATTTCGGCAAGGACGGCCTGCTGGTCCTTCTCGTCGAGGTCCTCCAGCATCGCGACGGCGTCGTCGGTGTCGAGCTGTTCGGCGATCTCGGCGACGACGTCTGCGGGCAGCGCCTCGACCAGCGCCTCGCGGACCCAGTCGTTGAGTTCGGCGATCACTTCCGAGCCCATCAGGTCGCGGATCGCGCTGGCGAGTGTCAGGCGCTCGCGTTCGTCGAACAGCTCGAAAAGGTCGGCGATGTCGGCAGGGTGGAGCCCTTCGACGAGGTCGTAGACGCGGTCGGTGTCCTCGTCGTCCAGCGCTTCCTTCACACTGCGGACGAATTCGGGCTTGAGGCGGTTGTCTTCGTCCAGCGATTCGGACTCGGGCACATCCTGACGTGCGGTGTCTTCCGCTTCTCCCATCGGGTCGTGCTTGAGGTCCGTTTCGCTCATGCGCGCCGGTCTACGCAGCTATCTCGCAATTGCAACAGGGGGCAGGGCCGGTTTGGGCAGATTTGGCAGATGAGCAAGCTGTCCCCCACTTCGTCACCCTGAACCAAGTTCAGGGTGACGGGGGTGGTGGGGAAAGGTGGTCTTGCGGTCCCCCCGTGACATTGCCGCGCCATCGCCTATATCGGGCGCCAAAGTTTTACCGGTGCCATCGTGCATCGGCCTCATGGAGACAGGCTAATGGCTGACGAATTCCTTACCCTCACGCTCGACACCGGCAACGGCGAAGGCGGCGACGTCAAGATCAAGCTGCGCCCCGACCTCGCCCCCGGCCACGTCGAGCGCATCAAGGAACTGGCCGGCGAAGGCTTCTACGACGGCGTGAAATTCCACCGCGTGATCCCCGGCTTCATGGCGCAGGGCGGCTGCCCCAACGGCACCGGCATGGGCGGTTCGTCGAAGCCCGACCTGAAGGCCGAATTCAACGCCGAGCCCCACGTGCGCGGCGTCTGCTCGATGGCCCGCACCAGCGCGCCGCACTCGGCCAACAGCCAGTTCTTCATCGTGTTCGACAACGCGACATTCCTCGACAAGCAGTACACCGTCTGGGGCCAGGTCGTCGAAGGCATGGAGCACGTCGATGCGCTCCCCAAGGGTGAGCCGCCGCGCGAGCCGGGCAAGATCGTCAAGGCGACCGTCAGCGCAGGCTGAGCGGTCCCGAAACGGAACACGGAAGGGCGGTCCTGCGGGGCCGCCCTTTTCGTTTGCGGAGCTTTCGCGGTTTTCGGGCGTTTTCAAGGCAACAGAACCATAACGATGGGTGATGCTTGAAACGTCTCGTTCCCCTCAGCCTTTCCTGCTTCGTGCTGCTGGCCTCATGCGGGCCTCAGGCCGAGCAGGCGAAAGCTCCCGCGAAGAATTCCGACACCCTTGCATTCGCCGATGCCCCCGGCGGCGGCGAGACGGAGGCCGCCGACAGCCTGCTGATGCGCGCGCAAGTGGCGCTCGACCGCGCGGGGTTCTCGCCCGGCGTGATCGATGGAAAGGACGGGCAATCCTACAAGCTGGCGCTCGGCGGTTTCCAGGAAGCGCGCGGGCTTCCCCGTAGCGGACAGCTCGATCCGGCAACCCAGCAGGCGCTGTTCCCCGGACAGGGCATGGCGGCGACGCGGCTGGTGGTGATCCCCGATGCCTTCGCGCGGGGGCCTTTCACGCGCAACCTGCCAACCAGAACCTCCCAACAGGCGGGCTTCGACCATCTCGGCTACCGCTCGCTGACCGAGGCGCTGGCCGAGCGTTTTCATACGACGCCCGATACGCTGGTGGCACTCAACGGCCACGGCACGAAAGTCGGTTCGGGCACTACGGTGCGCGTTCCCGCGATCGCCAATGTGCCCGTCGCGAAGATTGAGGGTGACGAGCGCGGCTGGTCCGACACGCTGCAGCGCCTCGGTGTCGCCGGCGACCAGCCGACAGCCGAGAAGATCGTCGTCGACAAGTCCGAGGGTACCCTGCAGGCCTTTGACAAGCAAGGCAAACTCATCGCGCAATTCCCCGTCACCACGGGCAGCGGCCATGATCCGCTCCCGCTCGGCAAGTGGGAGATCAAGGGTACCTCGCGCAATCCGGATTACCAGTACGATCCGGACCTGTTCTGGGACGCCAACAAGAACGATACTGCAAAGCGCCTCGCCCCCGGCCCCAATGGCCCGGTCGGCGTGGTGTGGATCGACTTGTCCAAGGACCACTACGGCATCCACGGCACGCCCGAGCCCGCGAAGATCGGTCGCACAGAAAGCCATGGATGCGTGCGCCTGACCAACTGGGACGCGGCGCGCCTTGCACAGATGGTCCATTCGGGAACCGAAGTTCTGTTCCAGGCGTGAAAACGGACGGGCCGAGTCCTTAACGGGGCAGGGCGAATCCGGGCCTCTTGTTCGCGCGATGCGTGGAATCTAGCCGATTCCCATCGTTTCCAAGGATACAGGGAGTCCCCCGCCCATGAAGATCCGCCTGATCGCCCTTGCGGGCATCTGCGCTTTTGCCGCCTCCACCGCCAATGCGGCGACCGTCACCGCCGAGGCCAATGTCGCCCGTTCCGAAGGCAGCTGGGGCGGAGAACTCGCCGTCGGCGTGCCGGTGATCCAGGACGGCGGTTTCGCGATCACTCCGGCGGTCGGGGCGTTCTTCCACAAGCGTGACCATGACGGGTACTACGAGGACAACTCGCAGTGTTTCCGCCGCTCCAACGACGAGCAGGTTGGAGACGGCCATTGCGATAGTTCGGGCACCAAGATCTTCGGCAAAGTGGAGGCGACCTACACGCTGCCGATGTCGTTCACCTTCGGCCTCGGCGCGCGCCTGATCGGCAACGACTTGCGTGCCTACGGCACCGCCGCGATGCCGCTGGCGCCGTTCCTCTCGGGCAAGGTGAACGTCGGCGATCACTATGTCGCGGCGGGTGTGCAGGCGAAGTTCTGATCTCGCCCCTTCGTCATTGCGAGCGCAGCGAAGCAACCCAGGGCAGTATCAAACCGCCCTGGGTTGCTTCGCTGCGCTCGCAATGACGGAACAGGTTCAGCTTTCCAGCAGGTCCACGTAAGCCACCACATCGTTGTCGGTGGCGAGGAACAGGCCGTCCTGCACCTCCTCGCTCTGCAGTGAGGCGATGCGCATGGCTTCGGACAGCGGGCCATAGAACAGCGTGTTCGCCGCGCCGCCCTCGGCCCCGCCATCGAGGTAGTAGAGGCGCACGCTGGCGTCTTCGTAAGTCGTGCGCATCAGTCTTCCCGTCTGGCCCCGTCGAGCGTGCGATCGATCCGCGCGATCTCGGCCTGCGTGGCGGATTTCTCGGCCTTGGTGCGGCCATGCTGGGCGCGGTTCGCAGCCGCCTCGGCCTTGTCGGCGGAGCAGGCCTTGGCCTTGCGGGCCATGCGCAGGTTGATGATCTCGGCCATGGGGGCGTCCTACACGGGTTCGGTGAGGCGCGATAGACCGGCGTTTCGAGAACGCTCCACGTCCAGGAAAAATTCGTCGTCACCCTGAACTTGTTTCAGGGTCCATCGGGCAGCATTGTCCGGAGCGTCGAGTCACAGAGCCGCGTTGGCGCTTCAGGAACTACAACACCGCGCCATCGGCCCAATGGACCCTGAAACAAGTTCAGGGTGACGGTGTGTGGTAATCGGCCCGGTGAACGGTCACGCCTCGACCGGTGCCGTGGTCACGCCCAGATCGGGCAGGCCGACCGAGCGCTTGCCAGAGAAGTCGGTGCGCACCACGATCAGCCCGTCCTTCTCCAGATAATCGAGCAGGCGCTGCACGCGGCGGGGCGAACTGGTGCCGTAGATCCGCGCGAGGTCCATGTCGTCCGGGCAAGGCTTGCCGTCGATCGCGGCGCGGGCGATCACGTAGAACGTCGCCAGCGCATCGTCGGGCACGTGCTTGGAGAGGTTGATGAGGTCTTCCCAGCGCGCGTCGTCGGGGTTCTCGATCCCCGCCAGCGCGGCGGCGAAGCCCCGGCGGAACATCGTCGCGTCCAGCCCGCGCACCGAGATGCCCTTCATCCGGCAGCGGATGGTGAAGTCCTGGAACAGCGTGGTCGCGGACTGGAACGTGCAGTCCGGTTCCTCGGCCATCACGTTCATGATCTCGATCATCGCCGCGCGGGTTTCCTCGGCGCCGGGCTCGTTGCGCTCCCTTTCACGCTCGCGTTCGCGGGCCTGCGCGGTGGTGGGTTCGAGCAGTTCGGTCGCGGCGATGCGGCGGGCCAGCGTCTCGGCATCGTCCACACGCGGGGCGGGGCGGTGGAACTCGGGACGGTCCGGCTCGACGTGGAGATTGTCGTGCAGCAGTTCGCGCAGTTCCTCGGTGGTCGCCGTGGGCAGCGGGGCGAGGCCCGGCGTCACCGACTTCGCGCCGGTCTGCACCGTGCCGACGCTGACCGACACCGGCCGCCGCGCGATCGCGGGGCCAAGGCCGAGGAACTGTCCGCGCCCGAGGTCGCGAATCGTCTCGGCCTGCCGCCGTTCCATGCCGAGCAGGTCGGCGGCGCGGATCATGTCGATATCCAGGAAGGTGCGGCCCATCAGGAAGTTGCTGGCCTCGGCCGCGACGTTCTTGGCCAGCTTGGCAAGGCGCTGGGTGGCGATCACGCCCGCCAGACCGCGCTTGCGGCCGCGGCACATCAGGTTGGTCATCGCCGCGAGGCTGACGCGGCGGGCTTCCTCGGAGACCTCGCCGGCAGCGGCGGGGGCGAACATCTGCGCCTCGTCCACCACCACGAGCGCAGGATACCACTGATCGCGCGGGGCATCGAACAGGGCGTTGAGGAACTGCGCGGCGCACTTCATCTGCTGGTCGATCTCCAGCTCGTCGAGCGCGAGCACCACCGAGGCGCGGTGCTGGCGGATGCGCGCGCCGAGGCGGGCGATCTCGGCCTCGCCATAGGCGGAACCGTCGATGACGACGTGGCCGAACTGCTCGGCAAGGCTGACGAAGTCGCCCTCGGGGTCGATCACGACCTGCTGGACGATCCCGGCGCTCTCCTCGAGGATGCGGCGGAGCAGGTGCGACTTGCCGGACCCGGAATTGCCCTGCACCAGCAGGCGGGTCGCCAAGAGTTCCTTGATGTCGATCTCTACCGGCTCTCCGCGCTGGGCGGTGCCGATGACGATGTTCGCGCTCACGTCCGGGCTAGTGCCAAAGCGGGGGGCGGGGTGCAAGCGGGGCGGGGGGTTATCCAGAGGTTGCGTCCTGGCGCGCTTGGGGTGGCGGGCCGATCTGCCGCACGCCTCGCCTTTCATCGTCCCAAGGTACAATTGGCCTGCCGCGCCCATCGGCTCACATTGCCTGTCGAAACCCCACGGGGGTCAGGTTCGGAGATTTGGGATGCTGGAACAGGCGATTGGCAAATTCGCGGGCGAGTCGCTCATCCGCGAGAAGTTCGACAACTTCATCGGCGGCAAGTGGGTGGCCCCGGTCAAGGGGCAGTACTTCGACAATATCTCGCCGGTGACCGGGCAGGTCGTGTGCCAGGTGGCGCGCGGCACCGCCGAGGACATCGAACTGGCGCTCGACGCCGCGCACGCCGCCAAGGACGCCTGGGGCAAGGCCTCGCCCACCGAGCGCGCGAACACGCTGCTCAAGGTCGCCGACCGCCTCGAAGCCAACCTCGACAAGCTGGCGCTGGCCGAGACGATCGACAACGGCAAGCCGATCCGCGAGACGACCGCCGCCGACATTCCGCTGGCGATCGACCATTTCCGCTACTTCGCATCGTGCCTGCGCGCGCAGGAAGGCTCGATCGCCGAGATCGACCACGACACCATCGCCTACCACTTCCACGAACCGCTGGGCGTGGTCGGCCAGATCATCCCGTGGAACTTCCCGATCCTGATGGCCGCGTGGAAGCTGGCCCCGGCGCTGGCTGCGGGCAACTGCGTGGTGCTCAAGCCCGCCGAGCAGACGCCGATGTCGATCCTGGTGCTGGCCGAAGTCGTCGCCGACCTGCTGCCGCCGGGCGTGCTCAACATCGTCAACGGCTTCGGCATCGAGGCGGGCAAGCCGCTGGCGCAGAACAAGCGCATCGCCAAGATCGCCTTCACCGGCGAGACGACGACCGGCCGCCTGATCATGCAGTATGCCTCGGAAAACCTGATCCCCTGCACGCTGGAACTGGGCGGCAAGAGCCCGAACATCTTCTTCGCCGACGTGATGGACCACGACGACGACTTCCTCGACAAGGCGCTCGAAGGCTTCACCATGTTCGCGCTCAACCAGGGCGAGGTCTGCACCTGCCCCAGCCGCGCGCTGGTCCACGAATCGATCTACGACGCCTTCATCGAGAAGGCGATCGCGCGCGTCGAGGCGATCAAGCTGGGCAGTCCGCTCGATGCTTCGACGATGATCGGCGCGCAGGCATCGAACGACCAGCTGGAGAAGATCCTCAGCTATATCCAGATCGGCAAGGATGAAGGCGCCAAGGTGCTAACCGGCGGCGAGCGCGCCACGCATGATGGCGAACTGGCGCAGGGCTACTACGTGCAGCCGACCGTGCTGGAAGGCCACAACAAGATGCGCGTGTTCCAGGAAGAGATCTTCGGTCCGGTGCTTGCCGTGACCAAGTTCTCGACCGACGAGGAGGCGCTGGAGATCGCCAACGACACGCTCTACGGCCTCGGCGCCGGGGTATGGACGCGCGACGGAACCCGGGCCTACCGCATCGGCCGCGGCATCCAGGCCGGGCGTGTGTGGACCAACTGCTACCACGCCTATCCCGCCCACGCGGCGTTCGGCGGCTACAAGCAGTCGGGGATCGGTCGTGAGAACCACAAGATGATGCTCGACCACTATCAGCAGACCAAGAACCTGCTCGTCAGTTACAGCCCGAAGAAGCTCGGCTTTTTCTAATGAAGGCAGACCAAGGCTGGGCGACGATCTCGTCCAGCCACAGTTCCTTCCAACATTCGCTCCGTCACCCTGAACTTGTTTCAGGGTCCATTGGGCGGTTGGTGCCGGAGCGTCGGTTCGCCATCGGCTCTTTCGGTTTACTGCGGCACAGCGCAGGGCTGGCGGCCGAATGGACCCTGAAACGAGTTCAGGGTGACGAAGACAGGATTTCGACCGTGGCGCTTGCCACAGTCTCACAGGCTCTCAACCCGGCGTCCCGCCACCATAACGGCGCCGGATACCTCGAAACGGCGGATGGCCCTTGCGCCATCCGCCGCTTTTCGGCGTCATGAGCCTGCCTGCCAATCTCCCGGCCCGCATCCTCGCCACACCGGCGGCGGAGGAATGGATAGAGCGGCTGCGCGCCATCCACGGCCCGCTGATGTTCCACCAGTCGGGCGGCTGCTGCGACGGCTCCGCTCCGATGTGCTTCACCGAGGGCGAGTTCCGCGTCGGCGCGCAGGACGTGCTGCTCGGCACGCTCATCGGCAACACCCGCGTGTGGATCGGCGCGGCGCAGTTCGAATACTGGCGCCACACGCAGGTCACCATCGACGTGGTGCCCGGACGCGGCTCGGGCATGAGCCTGGAGGCGCCCGAGGGCGTACGCTTCATCGTGCGCAGCCGCATCTTCACCGACGAGGAAAACGCCGCGCTCGAAGCGGCAGGTGACCCACTGCGGGGCGATGCCGTGAATGCGCTTGGCGAGGGGAGCGGTTCGGCCTAGAACTTTCGCGCTTGGGTCACGGACCGCACCGAAGAGGGCGGCCGGAAGGAGAGGGACATGCGAATGGACGCACAGCTTCACGACGGTGACCGCCCGCTGGTGGCCTGCGCCTCGCACGCGCAGGATCCGGGCGATGCCGTCGCGGAACTGGTCGAGGCGATCGGCGGGGTGGAACTGGCAGGCGCGCTGCTGTTCTGCTCGCACCGCTACCCGCGCGAGGAACTGGCGCGCGTACTCACCGCAAGGCTGCCGGGGGTGCCGCTGATCGGCTGCACCAGCGCGGGCGAACTCACCAGCCGGGGCTATGACACGGACAGCCTGCTGCTGATCGGCTTTCCCGCTGCCGGCTTTTCGATGGCCTCGCTGCGGTTCGAGGATCTCGACAATTTCGACCCGGTGACCGCACAGGGCGCGATCCGTCAGCTCGTCGCGGGGGCGCGGCTGGATCACGGCGCGGCGGAGGATTTGCATCAGGTGGCGCTGTTCTTCGTGGACGGCCTGTCGCACCGCGAGGAACTGCTGACGATGACCGCGCAGCATGCGCTGGGCGACGTCCAGCTGATCGGCGGCTCCAGCGGCGACGGCCTGTCCTTCCGCGAGACGGCGGTGCTGCACGAAGGGCGCTTCCATTCCGACGCGGCGGTTATCGCGGTGCTGACCAGCCGCCGCCCGATGCACGTCTTCTGCGCCAATCACTACCGCCCCGGCCCGGCCAAGATGGTTATCACCGAGGCGGACCCGGAAACCCGCACCGTCTACGAGATCAACGCCGCCCCCGCCGCCGAGGAATACCTGCGGCTTTCCGGCTCTCCGGGGGAGGAACTCGACGTCCACTTCTTCGCCGCCCATCCGCCGATGGTGCGGACCGGCGGGCAGTATCACGTCCGCTCGGTGCAGACGGCGAACCCCGACGGCTCGCTGACCTTCTACTGCGCGATCGACACTGGCGTCGTACTGACCATCGGCGAGCCGGTCGACCGGCTCACCTGGATGCGCGAGCTGTTCCAGTCGGTCTCGCGCAAGGTCGGGGAGATCGACCACATCATCGGTTTCGACTGCGTGCTCAATCGCCTCGACGCCGAGGACCGGCAGATCATGCGCGAAGTTTCCGACATTTATGTCGAGAACAACGTGCTGGGGTTCAGCACCTATGGCGAGCAGTTCCTCGCCGCGCATATGAACCAGACTTTCAGCGGGCTGGCGATCGGGCGGGCGGTGGAAACGGTGACGGACCGGTAGCATGCTCGCGCTGGCTCGCCTCCACCAGATTCGTCACCCTGAACTTGTTTCAGGGTCCATTGGGCGGTTGGTGCCGGAGGGTCGGTTCGTCAGCGGCGCTGTCGGTTTGCTGCGGGATAGGGCAGTGGTTGCTGCGCGATGGACCCTGAAACAAGTTCAGGGTGACGGGGGAATAGGGCGCGGAGTTGGGGCTCGATCATGGCCCTGACTGACCCCGACGCCCGCGACACCGAAACCGCCCGCCTGCGCGCCCGTATCGCGCAGCTGGAGAAGATCAACGCCGCGCTGATGGACCGGGTGGAGCGCTCCACCGACATGCAGGGCGGAGCGTTCTCGATGTTCGAGACGGCGATCTCCCTCGACGCCATGGTGCGCGACCGGACGGAGGCGCTGGAAGTCGCGCTGGAGCGGCTCAACACCGCCAATGCCGAACTTGCAGCGGCGCACGGCGACGCTACCGCCACCAGGATCATGCTGCGCGACGCCATCGAATCCCTGTCGGACGGCTTCGCGCTGTTCGATGCTGAAGACCGCATGGTCCTGTGCAACCGCGGCTACCTGAAGATCTTCCCGAATTTCGAGGGTGTCAGCGACGATGCCCCGGAGTTCGCCGAGCTGGCCAGCCGCCTTGCCCAGACAGGCGCCACGATGGGTTCGCGCATGGCGCCCGAGCGCTGGCTGAGCGATCGCATGGCGCAGCATCGCCGGGCGCAGGGTGCCCACGTGCAGGCGCTGGCGGACGGGCGCTGGATCCAGATCAACGAACTGCGCACGACCGATGGCGGCACCGTCGGCATCTATACCGACATCACCACCGTGAAGGCGGAGGATGCCCGCCAGCGCGCTCGCGAACTGGCCGAGCGCAACCTCGCGCTGCAGGCGACGCTGGACACGCTCTCCGAAGGGGTGTGCCTGTTCGATGCCCAGCGCCAGTTGCAGGCATGGAACGAGGGCATGCTAACGGTCCTCGCGCTTATGGACCACGCGGTCGAGGAAGGCCCCCGCATCGACACGCACGAGGCGCTGATGCGCTGGTGCATCGGCGAGCGCGGGCTGGACCGCGCCGAAGCGTTGGACTGGCGCGCGGGCGGCGGGGCGCGGGTCGTCACCAATTGCACGATGCGGGACGGCGTCGGAGGAGAACGCTATTTCACCGTCCGCTCGGTATCGCTCAAGAACGGCGGCATGGTCTTCACGTTCGACGACGTGACCGACCACATCCAGTTCGAACGCTCCCTGACCGAAACCGCCGAGACGCTGGAGCGCCGCGTGGTCGAGCGCACCGCCGAACTGGTCGAGGTGAACCGCCAACTCGTCGAGGCGAAGAACGAGGCGGAGACGGCCAATCGCTCCAAGACCAGCTTCATCGCGGCGGCCAGCCACGATCTGCTGCAACCGTTGAACGCGGCGCGGCTGTTCGTGTCCGCGATGGACGGTCATGCAATGGCGGAGCGGCCGCGTTCGCTGGCCCATCAGGCGTCGACGGCGCTCGATTCGGTGGAAGACCTGCTGGAAGCGTTGTTCGAGATTTCGCGGCTCGATGCAGGCGCCATCCAGCCCGAATTCGCGGACTTGTCGCTGGGCGCGATCCTCTCCGCGCTGCGCGTGGAGTTCGGGCCGCTGGCGATTGCGGGTGGGCTGGACTTCGTGGTGCCCGATACGGGCCTATGGGTGCGCTCGGACCCGCGCCTGCTGCGCCGGGTGCTGCAGAACTTCGTCTCCAACGCGATCCGCTACACCGAGCGCGGCAGCGTCGCCGTCGAGGTCGGCGAGGAGGCCGGGGCGGTGGTGGTGACGGTGCGCGACACCGGGCCGGGGATCGCCGAGGCCGATCGCGACGAGATTTTCGAGGAGTTCCGCCGCGTCGGCAAGACGCAGAAGATCCCCGGCAAGGGTCTCGGGCTCGCCATCGTGCGGCGGGTGACGACGATGCTGGGCCACGGGATCGAACTCGATACCGCGCCGGGCAAGGGCGCGGCCTTCTCGATCCGCCTGCCGCGCGTGGACCCGGTCGCCTCGCCGGAGGCGCCGGGCGCGATGCCTGCCGCTCCGCGCGCCGGGGCGGGCGGCCTGGTGCTGGTGATTGACAACGATCCCGGCATTCTTGCGGGGATGGAAGCGCTGCTGGAGAACTGGGGGCTGGACGTGGTGACCGCCAATGATCCTGCCGATGCGGCGGCGCTGGCCGCGCTGGAGCAGGGACCGGCGATGCTGATCGTGGACTACCACCTCGACGACCGGCTGACCGGCGACCGCGCGGTGGCGATGCTGCGCGAGAAGGCCGGGCGGGCCATCCCGGCGATGGTCATCACCGCCGATCGCGGGCCGGAAACCAAGGCGCAACTGGCCGAACTGGCGCTCCCCTTGCTGAACAAGCCGGTGAAGCCCGCGCAACTGCGGGCGCTGCTGCGGCAGATGGATGTGCTGTAGCTGAGGGGCCTTCGACAGGCTCAGGCTGAGCGGGGTTCGGGAGTAAAACCTACCCCTGAATCCGCTCAGCCTGAGCTTGTCGAAGGCCCCGCGTGCTTTAGACCAGTTCAGTCAGCTGTTCGCGCCAGTTATCGGGCAAGGCTACCGGGCGGCGGCTTTCGCGTCCGACATAGACATGGGTGAAATGCCCTTCGGCCGCCGGTTCTTCCGAGCCCTCGACGAACAGGCCGAGGTGATAGGTCACGCTGCTGGTGCCCAGCTTCGCCACCGTCATGCCGACTTCCAGCTTTTGCGGGAAATGCACCGAGGCGGCATAGCGGCAGCCGGTCTCCACCACGACGCCGATCGGGTCGCCGCTCTCGATGTCGAGCAGGCCCGCCTCGATCAGCCATGTGTTCACGGCGGTGTCGAAGTACGAATAATACACCACGTTGTTCACGTGGCCGTAGACGTCGTTGTCATGCCAGCGCGTCGTCAGGGGGACGAAGGCGCGGTAGGCGGTGCGCGGGCGCAAGGGTTCTCGGCTCATCGGGGGCGGTGTTAGGAGAGCCGGCGAAGGAGCGCCAGCGCTTCCTTACCCCCGAAAGCCGATCTTGCCCGCCATGATCACCGCCTGCGTGCGGCTGAACACGTTCATCTTCTGCAGGATCGCCGAGACATGGGCCTTCACCGTCGTCATCGAGACGTCGAGTTCATAGGCGATCTGCTTGTTGAGCCTTCCCGCCACCAGATGCCCCAGCACCACGCGCTGCTGCGGGGTGAGGGTGTCGATGCGGGCGCGGATCAGGTCTTCCTCGGCCGCCGCGCTTTCGTCTCCGGGGAGGTCGGGCATGTAGATCTCGCCCGAGAGCACCTGCTGCAGCGCATCGACGATCGCCGCGCGCTTCAATGACTTGGGCACGAAACCCGCAGCCCCCGCTGCCAACGCATCGCGCACCACGTTGCGGTCGGTCACGCCCGAGACCATCACCACCGGCGTGGCGGGGAACTTGTCCCGCACTGCCTGCAGGCCCGAAAGGTGCGAGACGTCGGGGATGTTGAGGTCGAGCAGCACGAGATCGACGTCGCCCGCTTCGTCCAGCACCCTGAGCGCCGCTTCGAGGCTGTCCGCCTCGAGGATCGTGCAGTCGGGGAAGGCATCGTCGAAGATCGAGCGTAGCCCGTCGCGGACCAGAGAGTGGTCGTCGACGATCAGAACGCGGTCGGGTGCCCCATATTCGCCCATGTTGTTTTCCGTGACGGCGAGTGTTTCCATGTCTTTATCCCGGGGAGGGATGGCGCGCCAGCGGTAACCGGCGCGCCATTTTGGGGTTGCGTTACTTGGGGATCTTGAACACCCAGAGCATGCCGCCCTGGCTGATTTCCTTGAAGGTCTTGGCGACTTCACCGCCCCACAAAGGCACCGCGCCGCCCCAGCCGGACATGACGCCGACGTACTGCTCGCCGTCCTGCTCCCAGGTGATGGGCGAGCCGACTACGCCCGAGCCGGTCTGGAACTTCCACAGCTCCTGTCCGGTCTTGGCGTCGAACGCCTTGAGATAGCCTTCGGGCGTGCCGGTGAAGACGAGGTTGCCGTGAGTGGTCAGCACGCCGCCCCACAGCGGGGCCTTGTTCTTGTATTCCCACACGATCTTGCCGGTCTTGGGGTCCATGGCGCGCAGCACGCCGATGTGGTCCTCGGCGATCGGCTTGATGGTGAAGCCCGCGCCGAGGTACGCCGCGCCTTTCTTGTAGGCGATCGGCTCGTTCCAGATGTCCATGCCCCAGTCGTTCGACGGGACATAGAACAGCTCGGTGTCCTTGGAGTAGGCCATCGGCATCCAGTTCTTGCCGCCGAGGAACGAGGGTGAAGAAAACACCGGCTTGCCCTTTTCGGTGCCGCTCGGCGCGCCGGGACGGCCCGCGTCGATCACGTTGGGGCGGCCGGTCTTGGGGTTGATGCCGTCGGCCCAGGTGGTCTGCATGACGAAGCGATTGGCGGAGATGAACTTGCCGGTCGTCCGGTCGAGCACGTAGAAGTAGCCGTTGCGGTCGGCCTTGGCGCCCAGCTTCATCGCCTTGCCCTTGATGGTGGCGTCGAAGGGGATGAACTCGTTCACGCCGTCGAAGTCCCAGCCGTCGTGCGGGGTGGTCTGGTAGTGCCACTTGATGACGCCGGTGTCGGCATCGATGGCGAGCGTCGAGGAGGTGTAGAGGTTGTCGCCGGGGCGCAGGTGGCTGTTCCACGGCGCCGGGTTGCCGGTGCCGAAGTAGACGAGGTTGGTGCCGGGGTCATAGGTGCCGCCCAGCCATGTCGCGCCGCCGCCGGTCTTCCACAAGTCGCCCTGCCAGGTGGCGTTGAGCTTGCCGGTCATGCCGTTGGGCTGGCCGTTGAGGGTGCCGATGTGGCCCTCGATCACCGGGCGTTCCCAGATCAGTTCGCCGGTATCGACATTGCGCGCCTGAACCGCGCCGACGATGCCGAATTCACCGCCCGAGTTGCCGATGATGACCTTGTCGCCGACGATCAGCGGCGCGGCGGTGGCGGAATAACCGGCCTGATAGTCGCCGGTCTTCTTGTTCCACACGACCTTCCCGGTGTTGCGGTTGAGCGCCACCAGATGCGCGTCGAGGGTGGCGAAGATGATCTTGTCGCCATGGATCGCGGCGCCGCGGTTGACGACGTCGCAGCACGGCATGATCGCGTCGGGCAGGCGGGCGTTGTATTCCCACTTCTTCTCGCCGGTGCGCGCATCGAAGGCGAACAGGCGCGAGTAGGAGCCGGTGACGTAGATGGTGCCGTCATAGACCAGCGGCTGCGCTTCCTGCCCGCGCTGCTTCTCGCCGCCGAGCGAGGAGGCATAGACCGGGAGCAGTTTCGCGACGTTGCCGGTGTTGATCTGGTCGAGCTGGCTGAAGCGCTGCTGCCATGGACCCATGCCATAGGTGAGCACGTCGCCGGGGGTGTCGGCGTCCTTGAGCAGGTCGGCGCCGGTCGGGCCGTCCGCTGCCGAGAGCGGCACTGCCGCGAGGCTGCTGGCTGCCGTCAGGGCTGCGAGTATATATGTGAAACGCCGCTTCATCCTGTCCCTCCGTTTTTCGGGTATCCCGGCCGGGGGTGCGTGCTTCGGGACAATGCGGTCGCGTCCGTCAAGGTGGTGTAATTTCGGCTGTGGCCGTGGGCCATCGTCAG
>NZ_JBMDIO010000023.1:0-89276 GCF_057808725.1 Novosphingobium sp. FG90 | reverse complement strand
CCGGAATACACCATCGCCTACACCGGAAATTACACCACGAGCGCGGACGCTAACGCCTATACGCCGGCCTGGGTGAAGCTGAACAATGCTCGCTTCCCGCGCATGAAGGACCCGCAAGGCAAGGATCACGGCGTTCTCACTCCCTTGTCGAAGACGACCATGGAAGCTGACAGACGCGCTTTCGTGAAGGTTATGGAATACCTGCGCGATCATGACCGGCAGAACACCGTGATCATGGTCCAGCCGGAGAACGAAACCGGCTCCTATCGCGTGCCGCGCGACTTCTCGGCGGAAGGCAATCGTCTCTTCGCGCAGCAGATTCCTCCCGTCCTGGCGCGCAAGCTGGGCAAGTCGGGCACCTGGGAGCAGGCATTCGGCAAACAGGCCCCGCGCGCCTTCAATACGTGGTACGTGGCGAGCTACGTCAACGCGGTGGCAGAGGCAGGCAAGGCGGTTAAGCCGTTGCCGATGTACGTCAACGCTTCCCTTGCCGGGCCATCGAACGTACCTGATCCTACAGGCGTCGCCAGCGGGGGGCCGCAGTGGGACGTTCTCGACATCTGGAAAGCCGCCGCTCCCGCCATCGATTTCGCGGCGCCCGACATCTACGACCGGGACAGCGGCAACGTCATCCAGTACCTCGACAAGTACACACGGCCCGACAATCCGTTGATGGTGCCGGAAATCGGCAATGCGAAAGAGTTCGCACGCTTCTTCTGGCCCACAATCGGGCGCGGCGGCATCGGTTTTTCGCCGTTCGGCATGGATGGCACGGGCTATTTCAACTACCCACTGGGCGCCAAGGAACTCGACAAGCAGACCCTGGATGCTTTCGCGCTGCCTTACGCGGCCGTGGGCTCCATCATGCGCGACTGGGCGCGCATCGCCGCGACCCGCCCGACCTGGGGCGCCGCGAAGCCTGACGACGGCAGTGCTCAGTCCGTCACGCTGGGGGCGTGGAAAATCACGGCGGATTGGGGGCAGTGGCAGTTCGGCATGAAGGACTGGACATGGATCAAGGCGGATCCGACGCCCTGGGCTGCGGAGCCGGTGGGCGGCGTGGCGGTGGCCCAGCTTTCCGATACGGAGTATCTCGTGCTGGGCGACCATGCGCGCGTCAGCTTTTCCGCCGCTAACGGACGGGAGGACGGCACGATAGTCTCAGTCGAGGAAGGCACCTTCCGCGACGGCAAGTGGGTCATGTCCCGCGTATGGAACGGGGACCAGACCGACTACGGGTTCAACCTCATCGACAGGCCGCAGGTGCTCAAGGTCACCACCGGCTTTCATTCCCGAAAGTGAGCGTGGTGCGGCCTGATCGACGCATCTTCATGGCCGGAGCGCTCGCGGCGGGCGTTGCGGGCCGTTCCTGGGCGGAGGAGGGTATCGCCTCCGGCCCGGTGAAGCCGACGTGGAATTCGCTGGTGGCGAACTACCGCTACCCAGAGTGGTTTCGCGACGCAAAGCTCGGCATCTGGTCTCACTGGGGCGCACAGGCGGTGCCCGAGCAGGGCGATTGGTACGGACGCTTCCTCTACATGCAGGGGCATCCGATGTACGATCACCACCGCCGGACATACGGGCATCCGGCGGATACGGGGATGATGGACATCCTCGACCTGTGGAAGGCAGAGCGATGGGACCCGGAAGACCTGATGCGCCGCTACGTCAAGGCCGGCGCGAAGTACTTCGTGAGCCTCGCCTGTCATCATGACAACCTCGACTGTTTCGACAGCGCGCATCATGGATGGAACACGATGCGGGTCGGCCCTCACCGGGATGTCGTTGGCGTTTGGGAGAAGGTGGCGCGCAGCGCGGGCCTGCGCTTTGGCGTGTCCAACCACATCTCGCATGCCTGGCACTGGTATCAGCCAGCTTATGCCTACGATCCCGAAGGCCCGCGGCGGGGCGAGCGTTACGATGCATTTCGCCTGACACGCGCGGATGGGCGCGGCAAATGGTGGGACGGTCTTGATCCTCAGGCCCTCTACACCGGTCGCCACCAAGTCGCGCCCGAGGGGATCGAGACGATTGCCGCAATGAACGATTGGCACGACCGTAACGACGGCCAGTGGGTAGAGACCGCGCCACCCGGCGATGACCGTTTCGCCCGCAACTGGCTGCTGCGGCAGACGGATCTCGTGGCGAAGTATAAGCCGGACTTGTGCTATTTTGACGACCATGGGCTGCCGTTCGGCACTTATGGCCTTGCTGCTGCGGCCGATTACTACAATCGCTCGATCGCCCGGCATGGCGCGGTCGATGTTGTGCTGACTGCCAAGCAACTCGGACCTCAGGCCCGCTTCGGGCTGGTGCAGGACGTGGAGCGCGGGTTCACCGACCGTATATGGGACGAGCCATGGCAGACCGATACCTGCATAGGTGACTGGTTCTATAACCGGGCGCGCTTCACCGATCGCAGCTATCTTCCGGCCGAAGCGGTGATCCAGCGCCTTGCCGATGTGGTCTCCAAGAACGGCAGCTTGCTGCTTTCGATCCCGCAGCGCGCCGACGGCACGATCGACACGGAGGAAGAACGGATCCTCGATGGCATGGCGCGCTGGATGGCGGTGAACGATGAGGCGATCTTCGCCTCGCGCCCCTGGCACACTTATGGCGAAGGCCCGACGGTTCTCCCCACCGGAATGCAGAACGAGGGCGCTTTCAAGGGCTTCGTGGAAGGCGACGTGCGATTCACGACGAAGGCCGGGGCGCTGTACATGCTCGCACTGGTGCCGCCGGGCGCTCCGCTTTCCGTTCGCGCACTCGGGCGACGAGCCATGCGCGGTGGCGAGGTGGTGCGGGTCAGCCTGCTCGGCGGCGGGCCGGTGCGCTGGCGGCAGGATGACGCTGCGATGGTGCTGAACCTGCCGCGTTCCGACGGTTTCGTGCCGGTGGTGAAGATAGAGGGAAGGGGGATCGCATGAAATGCATGCGCCGGGCGATCGCGGCTGCCCTCGCAACATTTCTCGCACTGTCGGGGCCTGTCTGCAGCGCGGCGAAGGACATTCCGCACATAGTCGAGAAGAACGGCCGCCATGCTCTCATCGTCGATGGGGCACCGTTCCTCATGCTGGGAGCACAAGTCAACAATTCCAGCGCATGGCCCGGCTTACTGCCACGGGTCTGGCCCGCGATGGAGGCGCTGAACGTCAATACCGTGGAAATACCCGTCGGATGGGAGCAGATCGAGCCGGAGGAGGGCCGCTTCGATTTCACGATCGTCGATACCCTGCTTGAGCAGGCACGTGCCAGGAACCTGCGGCTCGTCCTGCTGTGGTTCGCCACCTGGAAGAACACAAATCCGCAGTATGCGCCGCGCTGGGTCAAGCTGGACAACCGGCGCTTCCCTCGCATGGTTCGGCCGGACGGCACGCTGCACTATGCGCTCTCGCCCTTCGGCGGGGAAACGCTCAAGGCGGATAGCAAGGCCTTCGCCGCACTGATGCGCCATTTGCGCGACGCGGACCCTCAGAATACCGTCATCATGGTACAGGTAGAGAACGAACCGGGTTCCTACGGCCTTCCCCGCGATCATTCGCGGGCTGCGCAGAACGCTTTCGCAGCTCCGGTGCCGGAGGTCCTGCGGCGTCGCATGAATAAACCCGCGGGAAGCTGGGCGACGCTGTTCGGGCGTGATGCCGACCTCTATTTCCATGCATGGCATGTCGCGCGATACATCGACACGGTTGCGGCCGCAGGCAAGGCACAGAAGCCGCTGCCGATGTACGCCAATGCCGCGCTGCCCGGCGATCCCTTTACGTGGCAGGATGCGGCCAGTTATGCGAGCGGCGGCCCGGCGAATACCGTTATCGACGTCTACAAGGCGGCTGCCCCTCATCTCGATGTCGTGGCGCCCGATATCTACAACCCGGCCCGGAAGGCCTATGCCGGTTTTCTCGATGCCTACGACCGGGCGGACAACGCCCTTTTCGTACCGGAAACCGGCCATTCAAGGGAGTACGCACGCTTCTTCTTCGAGGCGGTAGGGCGAGGAGCTATCGGCTGGTCACCCTTCGGCATCGACTATTCGCGCTATCTGCCCGTCTTTCCGACCACTCCCAAGCTTGAAGGCGAGCCGATCGTTCCGTTTGCCGCGAACTATGCACTGTTCCGGCCGATGGCACGTCTCTGGGCCAAGCTGGCATTCGAGGGACGGACCTGGGGTGTAGCCGAACCGGAAGATCCGGCCGAAGGACATCGCCGCAAACTGGATCTTGGCAGGCACGTCGCCACCGTGAGCTTCGGCAGCAGCGATTTCGGCAATGCGGCTCCGAAAGGGAACGATTATCCCAAGGGCGGCGTCGCCATCGCCCAGCTAGGGCGGGACGAGTATCTCGTCACCGGCTACTTCGCCCGCGTCGAGTTCGATCTTGCGGATCGCAACGTCGCGAACATCATCATCGATCGCGTCGAGGAGGGAACTTACGATGGTGATGGCCGATGGCATCTCGATCGCGTCTGGAATGGTGATCAGGTCGACTGGGGGCTGAATTTCACCGGCGCTCCACAAGTGCTGAAGCTCCGGTTGGCAACTTATCCGCGACGGTGATCGGGTGGGCGTGGTTGTCGCCGATGCAATGCCGCACAATCCACGTTTTTGTGCCGGCGGGGTGGACGCGCAAACTGAGGTTTGGCTGTCGCGCATTCCGGGTGGCATACTCCCTAGGTTCGGGCGCGGCACCCATTCGACCGCGCCCTTCGCCGGAAGAGTGGACGGTAGAATTGCTTTTCCTGGTGCACGGTATTTTGCGATCGGGCTCCATGAGTGCCCGTAAGCCATGCCATCCGCGATCGAGCCAATCGTTCCATTTGTCCGGATATGCGTCGAGCGGAGCGCGGGCCGATTCAACGCATCTGCCATGCGCCCCTTCTGTCGTATGGAGAACCCGTTGGTCGATCTGGGGAACTGCGATCTTCCAGAAGGTTAAAGTCCGTCGAGGACAAGGGATATCGAGGACGATCGCCGGAGCCGGTTGATATTTAGGCCAGCCCGCGCGCGGATACCATTGCGCCCATGCTTGGCCGGGTGCTCTGCCATCCGCCCCCTTCCGGCGCTGCCATTCCGGGCAAAGTGATGTCGACCGTGACCGGCTCGTCGCTCTTCGCCAGCGCGACGGCTTCCGCCTGTGTCCCCACCGCCGGGGGCGATCCGCGCAGCGGCATGCCCGCCGTTTCCTTCACGGTCAGCATCGTCAGCAGCCCGATCGTCGCCGCGCCCATCAGGTAATAGGCGGGCACCAGCGGGTCGCCGGTCTTCTCGACCAGCCATGCGGTCAGCAGCGGCGTGGTGCCGCCGAACAGCGAGACCGAGACGTTGAACGCGATCGACAGCGCGCTGTACCGCACCGGCGTATAGAACAGCGCGGGCAGGGTGGAGGGCATCGAACTGGTGAAGCACACCAGCGAGACGCCCAGCAGCATCAGGCCAAGGAAGATCAGCCAGTCATTGCCGGTGCCGATCAGCAGCATGCACGGGATCGACAGCACGATCAGCGCCGCGCAGGCGCCGATGATCATCGGACGGCGGCCCAGACGGTCGCTGAATCGGCCGCCGAGCACGTTGAGCGGCATCATCACTACCATCACCAGGATGATGAGCAGTAGCCCCTTGCTCTCCGCATAGCCCATCGTCACGCTCAGATAGTTGGGCATGTACGTCAGCAGCATATAGTCGGTGACGTTGAACACCAGCACCAGCCCCACGCATTTCAGCAACTGCGCGCGGTGGCGGCGGAACAGGTCGCCCAGCTTGGGGCGTTCGACCTCGCGCTTGTCCACCTCTTCGGCATAGGCCTGGAAGGCGGGCGTCTCCTCCAGCTTTAGGCGCATGTAGAGCCCCAGCAGGCCGAGCGGCCCGGCGACGAGGAACGGAATGCGCCAGCCCCATGCCAGCATGTCTGCCGGGGTCAGCGTCATCTGCAGCGCGGTGACGGTGCCCGCGCCCGCGATATAGCCGCCCAGCGTGCCGAACTCTAGCCAGCTGCCCATTTGCCCGCGCCGCCGGTCGGTGGAATATTCGGCGATGAAGGTCGCCGCGCCGCCATATTCGCCGCCGGTGGAGAAGCCCTGCAGCAGCCGCGCCGCCAGGAGTAGCAGCGGCGCCGCGATGCCGATCTGCGCATAGGAGGGGATCAGCCCGATCGCGAACGTGCCCGCCGCCATCAGGATCATCGTCAGCGCCAGGATCTTGTGGCGGCCATAGCGGTCGCCCAGCGGCCCGAACACCAGCCCGCCCAGCGGCCGCACCAGAAACGCCGCCGTGAACGTCGCAAACGTGGCGATCAGCTGCACGCTGGCGCTGCCCGAAGGGAAGAAGACGTGGCCCAGCGTGATGGCGATGTAGCCGTAGACGCCGAAGTCGAACCACTCCATCGCATTGCCGAGCGCTGCGGCGCCGACGGCGCGGTTGAGGGTGGATCGGTCGACGACGGTCACGTCGTCCACGGTCAGTTCGCTGCTGCGTTTGAACCAGCCGTATTGGGCGCTGAGCGCCTGGCTAGCGGACATGTTTTTCTCCGGTTTCCGCCGAAAGCGAGCGCGGAGAAGGCGCGCGATGCACATGACGGATGCGGCCGACGAACGGCCATGGATATGAAGCGACGCCGAAAACGGCATCAAGCGGGTTGGGCGCGCCTTAGTGCAGGGAACGCAAGAAAGGGAAACCGATGGACGAGCTGTGCGCTCACCGGGGTGAGTCGAGGTTTGTGAGCCGTTTCAACGGCAGAACGCCGCGATTGTTCCCTCGAGCCGCAAGGGCACCGCTGCCGCGTACCGCTGTCATCCGCCGAATTGCGATGGAAAACCCGGTCCTGTTGAGACACAAGCGTCACACCTATGAAGACAGCCCTGATATTCGCTGCCGCGCTCGCGCTGGCGACCGCGCTTTCCACCACCGCCTTCGCGCAGGAGGGGATCGAGACGCTGATCGGGCAGGTCGCCCCCGATGCGGGAGGCGGCGCGCAAGTGGACGTGCGCTTGCTCAACACCGGCACCGCCGCGGCAGTCGCCACCCTGCCCGAAACCGTCGAGGCGCGTCTGGCCCATGCGGGCGCCTTCGGAACCGGGCGCACCGTCATCCTGCACCGCGACCCCGATGGCCCCGCCGTGCGGGCGATTGCCCCGGGCAGCTTCGTGAGCGCGCGCTATCGCCTTGCCGCCGACGGGTTCGAGAACGGCGCGCTGCTCTCGGTTCCGGCGTGGGGCGGGCAGTCGGTCACGCTGGCAGCGGCGCCGAACGTCCCGGTGCCAGATAGCGCCCCGCAGGTCGTCGCGACGACGACTGCGCCGCCGCCGGTCCCGGCCACCCCGCCGCCGAGCGACCGCAGCGTGGGCAACGCCTTCCTCGCGAACCTCAGCGCCAACGAGCCGATCTACGCCGTCTACGGCCCCGGCACCGATGACGAGGCGCGCATCCAGCTCAGCTTCCGCTACCAGCTGTTCGGCAGTCGCGCGCGCGAAGGCGGCAAGTCGCTCGGCGACGGTCTCTATTTCGCCTATACCCAGCGCATGTTCTGGGATCTGGGCGCGAAGTCCTCGCCGTTCCGCAACATCGATTTCCAGCCCGAGGTGTTCTACGTCACTCCGCCCAAGGCGCTGTCGGACGCCGCCACGGTCAGCGCCCAAATCGGCGCGCGCCACGAATCGAACGGCCGCGACGGCGATTTCTCGCGCAGCCTCAACACCGTCTACGTCGCGCCGATGGCCGCCTTCTCGCTCGGCGGCGACCTGCGCCTGACAGTGGCGCCGCGCGCGTGGTTCTACGCGGGCGACCTGTCGGACAACCCGGACATCCGCCGCTATCGCGGCAACACCGGCCTGTTCTTCGAGATCGGCGAGGAGAACGGGTTGCGCCTCTCGACCTCAAGCCGGTTCAACCTCAGCAGCGGCAAGGGTTCGATCTCCGGGGATCTGTCCTACCCGCTGCGCCGCCTGCTGGGCGGCGGGCCGGACTTCTACCTCTTCGCGCAGAGCTTCACCGGCTACGGCGAGAACCTGCTCGACTACAACAAGCGCGTCAGCCGCCTGCGCCTCGGCGTGGCGCTGGTACGGTGACCCGGCGGGACGGTGCCTATTCGCGCGGCATTACCGACGCCAATATCCACGAGCGTGCGGAGCCACGGTTACAGCCCAGCATGAATACGGATCCGGTTAGAAGGATAAATCCTGGGCTAGAATTCCGCGCCTTGGCCCTGAATGCCCTAATCGGTCTGCCCAACATCCCGCACGCTTTCGGCCTCCAGTCATTCTCAGGTGCTACGGCTTTGATTGACTGGCTACTCCGGTCGCCGCGATTTCAGCCGCGGTCCGAGCTGATCCAGTGCATCCGCGTTCTTGTGTCCCCAAGCATAAAGCAACTCGATCGGCTCGATGAACCTCCGGCCCAAAGGCGTCAGGCGATATTCAACCGCGGGCGGCACTGTCCCATGGACATGCCGGGTAATGAGACCACTGACTTCCATCTCGCGCAGCGTCTGCGTCAGCATCTTCTTGGAAACGCCAGGCAGGCTGCGATGGAGCACGCCGGTTCTCGCAACGCCGCCGAAACGCGCATGGAGAACGTGGAGGATCATGCTCGTCCACTTCGTCGCAAACAGTTCGAGCACGCGGCGAGGAGCGCAGTCCTCGCGCCAGCTGCTATCGATGTATGGTGCATCCATGATGGTTACCTGAAGGTGCCTATGTCCCAGAAAGGTGCCGTCTAGAACAATGCGGTCTGCCTGCCTAGTTGGCCCCCAGGAATACATTGGAGATCAAGATATGGCCGGTACGGCACTTGTAGTTGGCGCAAGCGGCATCGTCGGCGGAGCGACGGCTTCCCTTCTTGTCGAACGGGGATGGACCGTTCACGGATTGGCTCGACGCCCGGTCGAGCAAGCGGGCGTGCGACCGGTCGCAGTCGATCTCCAGGATGCCGGTGCTACCAGATCGGCACTCGCTGACATCCGACCAGACGCAGTCTTCATCACCACGTGGCTGCGGCAGCAGAGCGAGGCTGAAAACATCCGGGCGAACTCGGCGATGGTGCGTCACCTGCTCAATGCCCTGCGTCAGAATGGCGCACCGCAGCGCCATGTAGCTCTGGTCACCGGCCTCAAGCATTATCTCGGGCCGTTCGAGGCTTACGGAAATGGCTCACTTCCCCAAACCCCATTCCGTGAAGACCAGGGCCGCCTCGCCGTCGACAACTTCTACTATGCGCAGGAGGACGAGGTGTTCGCCGCCGCCGAGCGCGACGGGTTCAACTGGAGCGTCCATCGTCCCCATACGGTGATCGGCAAGGCCGTTGGCAACGCGATGAACATGGGCACCACCCTGGCTGCCTATGCCACGATCTGCCGGGAAACCGGGCGGGCCTTCCGGTTTCCCGGCTCGTCTGCGCAGTGGGAGGGGCTGACCGACATGACTGACGCGAGCCTGCTGGCCGAGCATCTGCTATGGGCAACGGAAACTCCGGCGGCTGCCAACCAGGCCTTCAACGTGGTCAACGGAGACATCTTCCGCTGGAAGTGGATGTGGGGACAAATCGCACAGTACTTCGGCGTTGAAGCCGCTCCTTTCGATGGCAGCGTGCTGCCTCTCGAAGAACAGATGGCGGATGATGGTGCCGTTTGGCGGAGGATCGCAGAGCGTCATGGCCTTATCGAGCCCGACCTTGGGCGACTGGCATCACCTTGGCATACCGATGCCGATCTTGGACGGCCGATCGAGGTTGTGACCGACATGTCAAGGAGCAGGCGGCTCGGATTCATTGACTACCAAGCCACTGACGATGCCTTCGTTCGGTTGTTCGACAGGCTTCGTGGCGATCGCTTGATCCCATGATGCAGAATCGCAGCGCCTGAGTGCAGTGGGACGGTCACCCGGGAGCGGTATAACCCACGTCCCTGTTTCCCGATCATAATGCGCCGGCTCCTGACCCGGAAAGTAAACCCGGCCCGGCTTCTGCTCCAAGCAGAGCCGGGCCGATTTTCCGGGCTGTGGCCCGTTACCAATCAGCAATGGCAACTTTGCGCGGTCAGACCTGTGTCATCCCTCCATCGACGGCGAGCTCTGCGCCGGCGATGAACCCGGCATCATCCGACAGCAGGAAGGTCGCGGCAGCAGCGATTTCGGCGGGCTTTGCCATGCGACCTAGGGGAATCTGAGCAACCAATACCGTGCGGACCTCGTCGCTGGTGGCGGCCATCATCGCGGTGTCTGTCGGGCCGGGGCTCACCACGTTCACCCGGATCCCGCGCGGGGCAAGTTCCGCCGTCCAGGTGCGAGCATATGAGCGGATCGCAGCCTTCGTCGCCGCATAGGTTCCATAGTGCGGCACTCCAGCTGAGCCCGCAATCGACCCGATCAGGACCACTGCAGAACCCGGAACAAGTGCAGGCATCGCCGCCGTCATTGCCATCACAGCGCTCTGGACGTTTACGGCAAACAGCGTCTTGACGTGGTCTTCCGTCTCCTCCTCGATCTGCGCGGGCGTCGACATACCGGCGTTGAGGACAAGTGCATCAATCCGGCCGTGAGCTTCCACAATCCCTGCAACGACTTCTACGATCTGGGCGGCATCAGTCGCATCGGCAACGATCCCGTGAGCCTTGCCCCTGATGGTTGCAGCAGCTTCGGCAACGTCCGCAGCCTTGCGTCCGGTCAGCACCACGGTCGCGCCTTCCGCCGCCAGCCGCTGCGCGGTCGCAAGACCGATCCCGCTCGCGCCGCCAACCACCAGAGCGATCTTGTTCGTCATTGAAGCCATCATCATTCCTTTCAAAGGGACATGCGAGGGCTAGATATACATTCTATATCTGCTATCAATTACGCACCATGAGTAGCGTAGATATCATCGCGGATACCGACCTTCAGTCACTGGCCGATGCAGCATTTGCCAACATGCCGCGCGTGCGCCCGGTTCTCGACAAGATAGCGAACAAGTGGACGATCATGATCCTTACGGTGATCTGCCCAAGGCCTGCGCGGTTCAACGAGATCAAACGCCGACTTGAAGGCATCACGCACAAGGCCCTCGCAGACGCACTGAAGCGCCTGGAGCGCAACGGCCTTGTGACCAGGACCGTGCTATCCACCCAGCCCATCGGGGTTGAATATGCGATCACGCCCCTGGGCCACTCGCTCAAGGAGCCTTTCGAGGCGATCTGCCGTTGGTCCCTGGAACACGGCAATGACATTGAGGCAGCTAATCTGGCCTATGAAGCCTCCCGCGATAGCCCGTTGCAATAGCAGGCTTTGCGGCCGAGGCTGCTCAGCGATGCGCCGCGCAGGCCTGCGGATCGGGACTTGAAGCGGCTGACCCTCAATCCTCGCGCCCGGCCCATCCCGGGAGATGCGCCGCATGGGACGATCGGGCCAGAACCAGCGCCTTGTCGATGCAGCCATCGAAATCTTCCCGCAGGCGCGACGCCTTGATCCTGTCCCGCAGAAAATTGGCCCACAGGAATTCGGCATAGAGAATATCGACTTTGGCGTAGCCGCCCATGCGCCTCAGTTGCCCCGCTAGCGAGCGATAGGGATCGTCGACCAGCTTGCCGATGTGCTTGGGAATCGCCTTGTAGTCCTGCCGATGGCCTGCATCGTCGAAGGGGTGCAGCCAGTTACGATTGTCCATGTAGGTCATGAAGGCATCGGTCTTCAGATGGCTGAGGTCGGCGACGACGCTCACCAGAATGTGCAGGACACCTTCATCGTGCAGCGCCCGGGCGAGGTGGTGATGATCGACCATCCAGCGCCGGCCTTTCGGCCCGACCACGACCGGGATCATATGCCGCCCCAGGAAATCGGGGCGATCGGCATCATCTCGCCGACTCCATTCCTGCCGCTTGCGCGCCACTTCGACCAGCCCGACCGTCATTTGCGTGGGGCGCAGATCGGCCAGCGCGACAGAGTGCAGTAACGGTTCCGGCGCTATGTGCGGCATCGAGACGTTTCCTCTTCCAGCATCTGCACGGCATCGTCGACGCTGTAGCTGCTGCGCGCGATGAGATCGGCGGCGCCCGCTGCGGCCATCAGGTCACGGACGTGATCGCGCACCCGCGCCAACCCCAGCGATACGCCGCGCGTCTGCATCTGGCCGGCAAACTCCAGCAATGCGTCGAGCGCAGTGCTGTCGATATCGAAGCTCTCTTCCAGGCTGATGATCAGTCTGGCGCCGCCCGAACGCAGGCCGGGCAGATCAGCGATGCGGCCCAGCACCCGCTCGGCATTGGCGAAGAAAAGGGGCTCGGCCGGGCGCACGATCGTCATGCCGGAGGGCACGAACGCTTCGGAGTGGCGGGCAATATCCACATAGTCATGGCCCTTGCCCAACCGGCCAAGAAGGCTCAGCTGCGGGGTCGCCAGACGCTGGATCAGGAGCGCCAGCGACAGGCCGATGGCAAACAGCATGCCATCGAGCACGCCCAGCGCGAGCACACCACCCGCCGCGCCCAGCGCCACCGCAGCGTCTCGCCGGATGCGCCACAGCCGCACCAGCGGCGTCGGATCGAGCGCATGGCCAAGCGCCGCCACGACCACCGCCGCCAGCACCGGTTCGGGCAACCGCGCAACCAGCGGCATGGCGAGAGCGACCAGCGCCGTCAATGCGCCTGCCGCCACCAGTCCCGTCCACCGCGTAGCGCTCCCGGCCGATTCCGCTGCCGATCCTGCTGAGAACCCTGCACCGACCGGCATGCCCTGAACTGCGCTGGCCGCGATGTTGGCTATGCCCAGCGCCGCCATCTCGCGGTTTGCTTCCACGTTGTCGCCGTGGCGCAGCGCCAGAGTACGCATCGTGCCCCAGCTTTCAGCCAGCAGGATCAGAACGATCGGGACGGCGAGTTGCACGATCCGCGACAGTTCCTTCCAGTTCGGCAAGGCAAGCCCATCCCATCGCGGCAGCAATGTGATCGTGCCCACGCTGGTGACGCCATACGCAGGCAGATCCAGCAACATCGACGCGCCGACGCCCGCGACAAGGACAACGAAGGCCCCCGGCACCGCTGGAACCTTGCGCAACAGCAGCAAGGCGGCGAGTGCGACGGCAGCCGTGGCCAGGCTGGCGAGATGCCACTGCCCGACATCCCGCAGCAACGCGACGAGCAGCGTCCCGATCGACGACGCATGCAGCGACACGCCCAGAGCGACCGGCAACTGCTTGACGATGATCGTGATCGCCAGCCCGAACGCGAATCCGCGCAGGACCGGCCGCGATATGAAGCTCGCCAGCCCGCCGAGCCGTGCCGCGCTCATGACACAGAAAAGAACGCCGACCATTCCGACGATCAGCGTCGCAAGCGCACCCGCCGAAATACCTTCAGGTGGCAACGAAGCGAGCGCGGCGGCCAGAATCGCGGCCGAAGACGATGTCGGCGAAATGATCGCGAACCGGCTCCGTCCCACGATCAGGTATGCACAGGCCCCTGCGATCGCCGCAAGAATCGCGCGCTGGGGCGGAAGTCCGGCGATGCCGGCATACGCGATCGCTTCCGGGAGCATGAGCCCTGCGATCGATAGCCCGGCGATGACGTCACGCCCTCGCATCCCTGTCGCCTCGTTTCCAGCTTTTGCGCCCAGGATATGAGCCGGTCTCGCCCTTGCGGTCAACGATTTGAGACAGGCGCCGGCCCCGTCTCGACGTAACCGATGTCGAGCGGCCCGGCGGCGATCTGGCGGGCCGGCCCGAACGGCCGGACATTCGGCACGTTCGCGGAGGCCGCCCTCGCAGGGGGCAGGCCCGCCATCATCGCGGAGGCAAGCGTAGCCGCGCCGGCGATGGACTCGCGGCGGCGTGGCCGGGGGGCAATTGATCGGACATGACGGGGCTCCTTGCTACGCCAGGCAGGATAGCCGCTCCCTTGCAAGCCCGCCCGTCAGTTGCTGTGATCCGGTGTTAGGTGCGGCGCGGCGCCTCGGCAAAGAACCCTGAAAGCTCCTCGACCGCCGCATTGACCGCATCTTCGCGATCGTATGCAGGCGCTTGGAGCCGCCTGCGCGTTCATGAGCATCATGCGTCATCGAGGCCGTCACGGCCCTTGTCGGGGTGATCATTAACAGCGGGCGGGGCGCGATGAGGTCGATGAAGCGGAAGGCATCGAAACTCGCCATGTGGTCGATGCTGTCCCAGGTCAGCGCCCTGGCGGCGCGCGGATGATCGCCGCGCGGCAGCCCTTCGCTCGCCCCCAGACGCGCCGCGTCGAAAGTCAGCACGGGACAGCCGCGTACACACAGCTTTTCGGCATAGGGCGCGGGTGACTGTTCCTTTACCGAACTGCCGGGATGCCCGTTATCGTCCGTTAGCGTGTGCGAGCGGCATCACTATGCCAGCACGATCCGACGTTCCATGCCGATCTCCTTGAGGAATGACTCGTCGTGGCTCACCACCAGCAAGGCCCCGTCGAATGCAGCCAGCGCGGCCTCGATGGCCCGGATGGAATCGAGATCGAGGTGATTGGTCGGCTCGTCGAGGATGAGCATCTCCGGCGGCGTATTCCCACCCAGACGACAGGCAAGAGCCGCGCGCAGCATTTGTCCTCCGCTCAGGGTGCCGACCACTTGCAGCGCGCTGTCGGCCCGGAACAGGAAGCCTGCCAGCATCGCCCGACAGGCGTTTTCGTCCTTGCCGGGATTGAGGCGCCGGTAGTTGTCGAGGATGGTCGTCTCGGGATCGAGCAACGCGGCGTTCTGGTCCAGAAAGGCGACCGTACCGCCGAGCGCCATAGTGCCGCCGAGCAGGGGCAGATCGCCTGCCACGGTGCGCAGCAGGGTGCTCTTGCCGCAGCCGTTCGGCCCGGTCACCGCGATCCGCTCCGGGCCGATGATCGTGAGATCGATATTCTGCCGGATCGGATTGGCAGGATCATGGCCGATCGCGGCCCCGTGCATCTCCAATAGGGTACGACTCGAGGGAACCTTCGTCGTCGGCAGCACGATCGACAGCGATTGCAGGACTTCGATCTTCGCCTGTGCCGCCGCCACGTCCCGCGCGGCGTCATCGCCCAGCCGGGCCTTAAGCCGCTGATCGCCGCCGCCGCTGGCCTCGGCGGCATTGCGCCGCGCCCCTGCAAGGATCTTCGGCATGTCGCCGCGCGCCGCCTTGCGTGCTCCGGCGGCATCGCGGCGCTGTTTGCGCTCGTCGGCGATGCGGCTGCGACGCACGATTTCGGCCTGTCGCTTGCGGGCAT
Organism: Novosphingobium sp. FG90; assembly: GCF_057808725.1. Taxonomy (NCBI): domain Bacteria; kingdom Pseudomonadati; phylum Pseudomonadota; class Alphaproteobacteria; order Sphingomonadales; family Sphingomonadaceae; genus Novosphingobium; species Novosphingobium sp. FG90. Next base: position 74,109 of record NZ_JBMDIO010000023.1, on the reverse strand, counting down.
CGAGCAGATCCTGTTCGGCCGCCTGCAATTCCAGCGCCTTGCTCTGGCGATAGGCGCTCCAGTTGCCGCCATACTGCGTCGCGCCCAGCGTCGTCAGTTCGACGATGGCGTCCATGCGCTCCAGCAGTTCGCGGTCGTGGCTCACCACGACCAACCCGGCGGACCATCCATCGACGAGGCGCAGCACCGCGTCTCGCCCCGCGCGGTCGAGATTGTTGGTAGGCTCATCCAGCAACAGGAAATCAGGCTCTGCAAAGATCGCCGCCGCCAGCGCCGCGCGCGTGCGCTGCCCGCCCGAGAGCCCGGCCAGCAGCGTCGCGGCCGAAGCATCCAGTCCGACACGGGCGAGCGCAGCGTCGATGCGTTCCTCGATCGTCCAGTCGGCCCTTTCGAGATCGTCCAGGGTAGCCTCTCCACCTGCTGCGCGCGCCAGCACGTCGAGGGCGGCACGCACGCCGAAGAGATCGGCGATCCGGTCCGATGCCGCCGCCTGCACGACCTGATGCATCAGGTGAACGGTCCCGGCCGTCGAACATGTACCGGAAGAGGGCGTCAGGTCGCCCGCCATGATCCGCAGCAGCGTACTTTTGCCCACGCCATTGCGTCCGACCAGCCCTGTGCGCCGAAGGCCGAAAGTCAGATCGATCTCACGAAAGACCGGGTGCCCCGCAGGCGTGACCCAACTGACGCGGGACAAGGAAATGGAAGACAAGCGCGACTCGCTTTGTTATTAACAGCACTATATCGTGTCGTTTTATGGGCGCCGGGTCAATGACCGGGATGTAGAGGGAAGTCAGGCGAAGCATGGGGCGACCGACGAACGCGCAAGCGCAGGCATGGACGCGGGAACTGCTCGATACGGCGCGCATCCTGTTTTGCGAGAGGGGTTATGCAGGTGCTTCGCTCGATGAACTGGCCGTGCGCCTACGCTGCTCCAAGCATTCGATCTACCGCCGCTTCGCCGACAAAGAGGCACTTTTCGTGGCTGTGGTCGATCGCGATGTCGCTCGATTTATTGCGGACCTCAGTGCATCGGGAGCGCCGGGGTCATCGCCTTACGAGGTCTTACGGGCCATGGCGCGGACCTATTTCGGCTTCGGCGCTTCGCGCGACCATGCCGCATTGTACGCGGCATTGAATCTGGAAGCGTCCACTTCGCCGCGTCTGCGCATCCTGGCAACGCAATGGGCCGAACAGGCACTTACGCCCTTGCGGGATGCGGTTGCGGCGGCCGTGCCTGTGGCCAACCCCGACGAACTGTGTGAAATTCTGATCGACCTTCTCGATGGCGCAGCAAACAGGCTTAGACTGAGCGAGGACATTCCTACAAAGATTGAAGCGGCTTTCTCGGCCAGATGGGATTTCTTCGTCAGTGTCTAGGCGTAAAATTGTTACGCAAAATATGCGAAATACGACCACTTCTTTCGCCGATGTTCGAGATTGATGGGCATAGATGGCAGCTTTGCCTGGGTGGTTTTCTCAAAGATGCCTTTCTGTTGACCGCCTGAGAATGGGGAAGCGGACTGACTGCAACTGCGAACGGGAAAATGGGCGCCTGAATGGCAAGGATGGGGTAGCGGACGGGAGCCAAGGCTGGAATTCTGCTACCGGCAAAGCACCACACATCGTAAGTCATAGTCGCTCCCCGGCAGGACCCATTACAAGCCGGGCATGAATGACGCACATCATGCCGATCACTTCGGCGAAGGCCGCGACGACAACCCCTACTGGAACGAAAGCGTGTGGTTCTCGCTCTCGATCCCCGAGCGCCATATCCACGGCATGATCCAGTACTATTTCCGCCCCAACATGGGTATGCTCAACGGCGGCCCGGTGCTGTGGGATCCCTCGGGCACGTTCCAGCACGACTGCCTGCACTACCAGTGGAGTCATCTTCAGGCGCTCCCGGCGGGCACGCGCGGCAAGTTCGACATGCAGGCGCGCAATTCGCTATCGTGCCGGATGATCGAGCCGATGGCCAGATACAAGCTCGATTACGACCGCGACGGCCTGCTGCTCGACCTTACCTGGAGCGCGATCGGCCCCGCGCACGAGCTACGCACCGGCGACGCGGGGCAGGCCTCCACCGCCAAGTTTCACATCGAACAGCCGGGTCGGATGAGCGGCACCGTCCGCCGTTACGGCGAAGAATGGCCGATCGACTGCTGGTCGATGCGAGATACCTCCTATGGCGCGCGTGAGTACGAATCGCTCGCTTGCGGCGGCTACTTCTGGGGCATCGGCGCCGATGCGAGTGGACCCAGCGCCTTCCACGCAATCGCCATGGGGGAGGGCGCAGAAGCGCGCTCGATCGGCGGCTTCATCTGGAAGGAAGGAGAAATGGCCAGCCTCGCCTCGGGCCGGCGCGAAGTGCTGGAATGGGGGCAATTCGGGCCGGCCAAGGTGCTGTGGCGAGGGACCGACACGCTCGGCCGCACGATGGAGGCCACCGGTACGATCGATCCAGGCCTCGTTTTTACCGGCTATACCGATCACTCGGTGGTCTGGTCGCTGATGCGCTGGGACTGGAACGGCGTCGAGCACTGGGGCGACAACCAAGAATTCGCACCCGCCGAGCGCTTCCGCCGCATCGCGCGGGGCGAAATCGCGCTGGGCAGCCCGCTGTGAGCCTGGGTCAGATCGTCGTCGTCAACGGCACATCGGGCTCGGGCAAGTCGACGACCTGCGAACTGTTCCAGAAAACCCGCGAGGACTACTGGCTGCTCTACGGCATCGACCACTTCACCGCGCAAACGCTGCCCGCGAAATACGGCCACCACGGCCCCCGGGCAGCGCAGGGCATCGAGGCGGTTCCGATCGATCCGGCCGACCCCGATGGGCCGCTACGCTGGCGGTTCGGGCACGAAGGCACGAAGGCCTTTGTGGCGCTTCACGAATGGATGGCGGCGAGTTCCCGACAGGGTGTCAACGTCGTGTTCGACCACCTGTTGATGAGCGATCCGCCCGTGCTGCAGGACCTCGTGGCGCGGACCGAGGGGTTGCCGGTGCTGCTGGTGACGCTGAAACCCCCGTTCGAGGTGCTGGAACGCCGCGTCGCCGAGCGGCGGATGGACAAGAAAATCCCTACCGACCTGCTGGGCGACGACGCGGTGGCCAAGATCATCGACCGCCTGACCCGGTTGCGCCCGTGGTTCTACGAGGAGGTCTATAGAAACGAGATTTCCGATTTAACCATCGACACGTCGGTGCATGGGCCGGAGGAGGTCTGCGCGATGATCTCCGCGCGGCTGGCCGAAGGGCCTGGGGTGGCGTTCGAGATCCTGCGACACAGTTTTGGAGTGACATGAAATTAGTCTAAGATGTTGAAACGCTGAGAGCATTCCTGCTGGATCAAGGTTTGACGGCATGTCCGATACCGGACAATCTCGAGTGCGTCGTCCCAATCATGCCTTCCTGGCGGCGCGTCAGGTCTTGGCGGATTTCTGGAGCTCACCACAAACAGGCACCAACTCAAAAACCCTTTGTTTGCAGGAATACTATTCCTTCGACTGCCAAATCATGCCTCTTTTAGGAGGAGACATTCATTGCCGTAGCAACCCAAGGCGCCCATGCGCGCCGAAATGCGGGAGGAGGTCGCCATCTCGGTTCGCGATGCGTCGCGCATGGTCTGACCACCACAGCGCAGGGTCAGTTTGGGTAGGCACGAGTCAAGGTACGCAGGCGGTCGCGGATGTCCTGCGGCACGCGGAATTCGTCGCGGTGGTAGTCCTTGCGCCCCGCCACCGATTCCTCGACAAGATCGTCGTGAAGGCTGCCCATCAGTCCGTTGATCGCGCTCAGGAAGCGCGACATGCGGAATATCCGCTCGTCGGGTTCCAGCGTGCGCATCGTATCGTAGAACGAGACCTGACGGCTGATGATCTTGCGCATGGCGTGGAAGCGATGCGCGGTCAGCCTGGTCTCGTCCAGCCCCTCGCCCAGCCATAGCCTGAGGCGGCCGACTTCGGCGCGGCGGAAGCGCAGGAAGCCTTCGGCGCCGTCCAGCCGCACACCCGCGACTTCGCGCTGCACGGCGATCCACACCGGCTGCATCAGCAGCAGTCGTAGCAGCAGCGCATAGCCCAGCACTGCTGTGCGGCGCCCGTTGCGGTAGGAGTCCTGCAGGTGTCCCATCACCGCTACCGTTGCGCGGAACAGCGGCGGGGCGCGGTGGCTCCTGCTGTACAGGACAAGGGCGAAGCGCAAGTGCTTGTAGCGGGCACGGATCAGCTTGTAGCGCCGCCGCGCGTCGGACGGCAGGTCCCCGGTCAGCAGCAGCGTGGTGGTCAGCGCGCGCATGTCTGCCCGGTTCGCGCCTTCGCGCCAGAACTGCACACACAAGTCCAGGCAGCGGTGCATGTCCGCCTTTCCGCAGGCAACCGGGATCGGGTCGGGCAGGCTCACCACTGGGTCGACGACGTCGTCCATTTCGACCGCCTCGAACAGCGCGTCAAGGATTTCCGGGGGGTAGGAGGCGGTCATGCCGTTTGCCCGTCATGGATCAGCGCGTGGCGCCCGCGATAGGCCGACAGCGTCGGCACCAGCATGAAAGCGGTCTTGAGGCACACCCCGGCGACATAGGCCAGTCCTGCGCCCCACAGTCCGAACAGGTGGATCAGCACGACCAGCAGCAGCGCATAGCCCAGCGCCGCCGTGCCTTCCGCCACCAGCGCGGAGCGTTCGCGCCCCGCCATGTAAAGCAGCGATTCCAGTGGGAACGCGGCCATCGCCACGATCAGCGAGGCGGTCATGAGCTGGAGCAGGTCGTAAGCCTCGACATAGCGCTTGCCGAACACGAGGTCGATCACCGGCTCGCCGCCGATCGACACGATGAGCAGGACCACCACGGCGATCGCGCCGGAAATCAGCGCGCTGCGCACGGCCAGCTGCCAGGGGTGGCGGCTGCTGGGATCGAGCCGCATGATCTCGGGATAGAAGCTGCGCGATAGGAGTTCGGCGGGCTTGCTGGCGGAATCGAAGAACGTCGCGGCGATCTTGAACAGACCGGCGGCGGCAGGGGTGAGCAGGGCGCCGACGACGAGGTTGCTGACCGGCCCCCATGCCGCCCAGATCGAGTGCGCGACATTGGTGGTCCACACGAAGCCCCAGGCGCCGGAGAGGCGCCGTGCCGGGCGCAGCAGGCCAGGCCGCAGTGCGTCGGTCATCCGGCGGCGGCGCAGTTCGCGGATGGAAAGCGCCCACAGGCACAAGTCGCCCGACAAGTCGGCGATGTACCAGGTCAGCACGAAACCGGTAAAGCCGAAGCCGCAGAAGTAGGACAGGGCGGCACCCAGCGCGCGCACCAGCGGGGTCACCAGCTGCTGCAGTGCGATCTGGTCGAACCGGTCGAACACCCTGAGGATGCCGGTGGGGGTGGCCGCCGTCATCGTCGGGATCAGCGTACAGTAGAGCATCGCCATGTTCAGGTTCTCGGCGCCGATGCCGAACCATTCGGCGGCATGGGGCAGCAGCAGCAGGCCCCCCGCAAGGCCGATCAGTCCGCTGGCGAGATCGAGGCCGACGGCGAAGCCGGTGACGTCGCGCAAGGTCGCGGTATCGCCGCGTTCGAGCGCCGGGGCGCCGTAGCGCACGATGAACTGCCAGGTCTGGAACTTGACCACAGCGCCCACGCCGTTGGCATAGGAATGGATCAGCACGAGCGTGCCGAACAGCGCGGGCGTCATGCCGCGTCCGGCGCAGGCGAGCGCGATCAGGCCGAGCAGCGCGCCGCCGATCTTGCCCGATGCAAGGTAGGATGCATTGCGAACGATGGTGCGGAAAACCCCGTCCGAGAACCAGCGTTTCATGGGTAGGCTTGCCATTGTTCTATGCTGCGGCTCCGGCGAAGGGGAGGCCGCCTTCGTGCGCGATCAGCAGCGCGTTCACCGCCACTTTGGCGCGGGAGATCACCTGTTCCAGCGGCGCTTCGGCGTCCAGTTCGACGACCGGCGCCGCGCCGAAGCGCAGGCGCGGCACGTCGGCGATCTTGCGCGCCAGAGAGGTGAAGCGATGGTCCGGCTTGCGCGCGGCGGCGACGTCGAGCGAGACGTTGAGCCGCAGCACGAGGTCGGGCGACTGCTGCGTCATCGTCTCGAACATACGCCGCTCCGATGCCGCAAGCATGCCGACGAGGCCGCCGGGCCGCGCCGCCGCAAGGCCGGGGCCGTCCATTGGGCCGGGGATCTCAAGCTGCGGAAAGCGGTCGGCGATGATCGTGCGGCCTTCGCCGCGCAGCCGCATCATGCGGCGGAAGCGGAACAGGCGGCGCAGCGAGAAGGCGTAGATCACCAGCGCCGCGCCAAGGCCCGGGCCTTTTTCGCCCTGCGCCTTGCGCGCCTTGGCGTGGATCGACTTGTCGAGCCGTCCGCCCAGCAGCGGCAGCCGCGCGATCACGCGGCCGATGTTGCCGGACTGCTTGCCGAGGTGGCAGGTGACGGTGGGCTGGCGCTGGCCGAGCCATGCCTGCAGTTCCTGCGTCAGCGTCGACTTGCCCGAGCCGTCGCAGCCGATCACGGCGATCAGCGGAGGAACCCGTGTCATGCCGCCGATGCCTCGATCTGGATCAGCGCCAGCACGGTGGCAAGCACTTCAGGGTAAGGCCGGGTTGCGTCCACGTCGACGATATGCGCGCCGCCGAACCCGAGCGTCGGCATCACCGCCAGCTTCCTTTCGAGCGGCGCGCGGGTGTGGTCCGACTTGCGGCCCAGTGCCGTCTCGACATCGATGTTGAGGCGGATCACCAGCGTCGGGCGATAGGCCGCCATGTCCTCGTAGAGCTGCCGTTCGCGCGCGGCGAGGCGCTCGACCAGAGCCGATCCCCGGCGCGTCCAGGCGAGGCCCGGACCGTCGAACCCGCCTGCCAGCTCGGCCTGCGGATAGCGGTCGGTCACCACCCGGATGCCGCGCCGCCGGAAGGCGAGCACTTTTTCGAACCGCCGCCTGCGCGCCAGCGAGAAACCGAACATCGCCAGCGCCGTCGCCAGTCCCGGCAGGCGCTTGTCCGGCGCGGCGTGGGCCTTGTCGGCCTTGCCGGTCAGGAACTTCTCGGCCAGCGCGCCGATCAGCGGGATGCGCCCGATCCGGCGGCCGAGGTCGCCGGTGCCGAGGCCGAGGTACATCGAGCGCGTCGGCCCTTCGCGGCCGAGCAGCGCGGTCAGGTCGCGGGCGAGGGTGGACTTGCCCGACCCGTCGCATCCGATCAGCGCCACGCAGGGCGCCAGAACGTCCCGTCGCTGCGCCGCGCACCGCCCGGGCGTCGCATCGAAGGGAGAGAAAGCGGTAATCCGGTCAGGTGAAGTATGGATTGTCATAGTTCTGTAGCCATGTTGCGCTAAGTCTGATGCACCCTCGTGGCCCGGTGCCTGCAACGCGGCCCGGAATCGGGCCTCTAGTCTCCCAACCTGATGCGAAGCTGATGCGCGCGGCGCGTTGTAATTCGGCCTGCGTGCGATTTGACGAGCCCCGATTCCCGGCGTAGTCCGGAACCGAATTCGGGCGGTTTCCTCGCCTTTCCCTCCTCCCTGCCGGAGCTTTCGCGTTGCCCCGTCTGCTGCTTGCGGAAGATGATGCCGACCTTGGCCCGGCAATCCGGCGGGCGCTGGAGCTGGAAGGCTACGTGGTCGATCTCTTCACGCGCGGGGATGATGTGTTCGCTGCCGCGCGCAGCAACGATTACGACGTGATCCTGCTCGACATCGGCCTGCCGCACGGCTCGGGGCTGGAGGTGCTGCGCGATCTGCGCGACGCGCACGACGCGACGCCGGTGATCATCGTCACCGCGTTCGACCGCACCCAGCAGCGCGTCGCCGGGCTGGACGCGGGCGCGGACGACTACGTGGTCAAGCCGGTGGACCTTGAGGAACTGGCCGCGCGGATCCGCTCGCAGTTGCGCCGCCGCGACGGGCGGCAGAACGACAGCATCGAGGTCGGCCGCGTCAGGCTGGACTTTACTGGCCATGTCGCCGCGCTGGACGGACAGGACGTGCCGCTGACCGCCAAGGAGTTCCGCGTGCTCGCGCTGCTGATGCGCCGCAGCCGCCGCTTCGTGTCGAAGGCCGACATCGAGGCCGAGTTGTACGATCAGGACAACTGGGCCGAATCGAACACCGTCGAAGTCGCGGTTTCCGCCCTGCGCCGCAAGTTCGGGAAGGACTTCATCCGCACCGCGCGCGGCCTCGGCTACATGGTGGGCGGGCAGGACGCATGAAGAGGCGGCGCTCCTCGCTCTCGATGAAGCTGTACCGGCGGGTGCTGCTGCTGCTGGCGCTGACCGGGCTGGCGATCGGCGGGGTGCTCTATTCGGTCGCCCTGCGCGAAGTGGAGCGGGCTTCGGATGCGCAGCTGGTGAACGCCTCGCGCCTGCTTTACATGATGATGCAGGACGATCTGGCTGCGGGCGTACTGGTGCGGCACGACCGGTTGGTTGGCGTCGACGGCGATCCGCTGCTTTCCACGCAGGAGACGCAGGCGTTCCAGGCATCCTACGATTCGTGCATGTTCACCGTCTTCTGGGAAGGGCGGCCGGTTGCGCAGTCGGGCTGGGGGGCGCCGGTCTCGGCGGTGCCGCGTCGGCCGGGCCTGCACGATTTTCAGGCGCTGGGCGGGGCGTGGCGCAGCTACGGCATGCGCGGGACCGATCCACGCCTGCTGATCGTCGTGGCCGAGCGCGGGGCGATGCGCGAATTCTCGATCGCGCGGCTGAGCGGCGAACTGGCGCTGCCGATGCTGGGGCTGCTGCTGGCGGCGATGCTGGTGCTGTGGTGGACGCTGCGCAAGAGTCTGTCGCGGGTCGAGCGGCTGGCCTCGACGCTGGGCGCGCGCTCGCTGTCCGACCTGCAGCCGCTGGAGCCCGAGGAGTGGCCGCGCGATGTGGAGCCGCTGATCGTGGCGCTCAACAAGCTGTTCGCCCGGCTGGAGAACGCCTATGAACTGGAGCAGGCCTTCACCGACGACGTGGCGCACGAACTGCGCACGCCGCTGGCCGCGATCCGTGCGCAGGCACAGGTTCTGCGCCGCCTTTCGCCCGCCGCGCTGGGGGAGGACGTGCTCCGCCTGCTGGCGATGATCGATCGCACCAATCACCTGATCGACGGGATGCTGACGCTGGCGCGGCTGAACGCGACCTCGGTGGCGGCGCGATCGGTGGACGTTCATGCGCTGGTGGCCGAAGTCGTCGCCGATGCCCTGATCGAACTCCCCGCTGACGCGATAGAGGCGAGCGTGATCCCCGACCATATCGTGCGCTGGCGCTGCGATGCCTCGCTGCTGCAGATCGCGCTGTCGGCGGTGATCGGCAATGCGCTGCGCCACGCGCGGGGCGGCGGCCATCTGGACATCGCCATCGTGCGCGGCGGCGACCGGCTCGTCGTGACTATCGGCGATCGCGGTCCCGGCGTACCCGCCGCCGAGCGCGAGCGGCTGCTGCTGCGCTTCGAGCATGGCGGTTCGGCAAGCTCGGGCAGCGGCCTCGGCCTTTCGATCGCGAGCAAGGCGATGGCGCTGCTCGGCGGCACGATCCGGCTGGAGGACCGCCCGGACGGGCCGGGCCTGCTGGTCGTGCTGACCCTGCCATCCATCGAAGGCTGACTTTTCCTCACCTCACCGGAGCCTCATTGACGATGACCACAAGGCATGTGCTGGCGGCGCTCTGCCTCATTCTCCTCAGCGGTTGCGGCACGGCGCCGCCGCTGCGCCACATGACGGCTGCGCAGGCCCCCGCGCCGCGCGTGGAACTGGCGGCCGATGGGGTGACCCGCACTACCACGCTCTCGGTGCTGACCTACAATGTCGAAGGGCTGGGCTGGCCCGCGCGTTCGGGACGCGAAGGCGACCTGCGGCGCATCGGCGAGCACCTTGCCGCCTTGCGCGCGGCGGGGAAAGCGCCTGATGTGGTGATGTTCCAGGAAGTATTCAGCGGCGCCGCCAAGAAGGCGATCCTCGCGACCGGCTACCCGGCAATCGTGCACGGACCCACGCGCCTTGCGCCGCATGCCACGATGTTCCGGGACAAGCTGCCGGGCCGCGCGGACTGGCTGCGCGGGGAAATCGGCATGCGCATGACGGGGAGCGGACTGGTGGTGGCATCGTCCTATCCGGTGCTGCTGACGCGGCATCAGGCGTATGGGCGACGGTCGTGCGCAGGGATCGACTGTCTTGCCAACAAGGGGGTGATGCAGGCGCGCATCGCGGTGCCCGGCGTGCCGGTGCCGGTGGACCTGTTCGACACCCACATGAATTCGCGCGGAGCCTCTCGCGCGCCGCTGTTCCGCAATCTTGAAGCGCATGCGCGGCAGGCGAACGAGGCATCGCACTTCATCGAGCAGAACCACGACGATCGCTTCCCGATCGTCTTCGGCGGCGATTTCAACATGCGCCATTCGCAGGGGCGGTGGGAGAACTTCACCCGCTACCAGCCGATGGAACTTGTGCACCGGGCCTGCATGGAGCCGAACTCGGGCTGCGACGTGCGCATGTCGTGGGATGGTGACGAGCCGTGGGTGGACACGCAGGATCTGCAGTTCTTCGAGCGCGGGCAGGACGTGGACATCACCCCGATCCGGGTCGAGGCGCTATTCGACGGCGGCCCCAATGGTCCGGTGCTGTCGGACCACGATGGCTTTCTGGTGACCTATCGCCTGAGCTGGCGCGATCCTTCGTAAGGATTAGCGCTGCTGCGTTGGTACGCAGCGTCCCGCTGCAACTTGAACCCACCATGCATTTCGGCTCCCTGCGCCGCGCCGGCGCGGGGAGTATCGGCACCACCGCTTACTTGTTCACTCCCGCTTCGGCGTGGATTTGCAGCGGCGCAGCCGTCGCTGATGGCAGGGCAGCGCCCAGCAGGCCGGCGATTGTCGGTGCAATCTGGCGGATGTCGATCCTGCCAAGGTTGCGAGCGGCCTCGACGCCGGGGCCGGAGATGAAGAAGGCGGAGTGCATGTCCGTGCGTAGGTCCGCCGCCGAATAGGCGCCATGGCCGCCGCCCTCCGCAGGCTGCGTCACTGGGCCGGAAAGGGCATTGCCCATCCGCCAGCCAGACTTGAAGGCGACGACATAATCCACATTGGGCGCATAGCCCATACCGGCGATCTCGTTGCGCTTGTGGATGCTCTCGATCCCGTGGGCGGGATCTGCCGCAAGCGCGGCAAGGCTGGCTTCGAGCCGCAGTGAGGCCTGCCTGTCCTTCGGGTCCTTGAGCACGATCATCGCGCTGCCGCCGACGTACCAGGCAAAAGCCTGCCACGAAGCGATCCGGGGCTCGGCGTTTGCCGAGAGCGTGATGAACCCTGCCTCGACCAGCGCCGCGTTCAGATTGGTCTGGTGGGCAATCGGTGCGAAGCCATGATCCGAGACGACCGCCACGATCGCGTCGGGACGTGTCTTGCGTTCGGCGGCGATGATCCGCCCCACTGCCGCATCGATCTCTTCCAGCTTGCGGCGGGATGCCGGACTGTTCGGGCCGGACTTGTGCTCCTCGTGGTCGAGCGAGACGATGTGGATGGTGAACAGGTCTGGCCGCTTGTCGCGGATGAGGTGGATGGCGTCATTGACGATCTTGCCGTCGTCCTCATCCGAGCCGTCGTGCAAGTCGAAGTCGATGTCCGTTGCGCCCCCGGTGACCGGCCAGAACATGCTCGCGGTGGATAGCCCCGCCGCTTTCGCCGCGCGCCACAGCGTCGGTGCCTTGATCTGGCTATAAGCGCTGTAGCTTTTAGGCAGCTTTGCAGAGACCGCAAAGGGGCGGTTGTTGTAGATGCCATGTTCGGCAGGGAGGACGCCGGTGACGAGCGTGGTGTGGTTGGGGTTCGTCACCGTGGGGTTCACGTTGACGACTTCGTTGGCATAGCTGCCTTCCTTCAGGAACCGGCGCAGCACCGGCACCTTCAGATCGTGCGCTTCGGCGCGAAGCACCTTGTCGGGGGCAAGGCCGTCGATCGAGATCAGAAGGACCGGATGATGAGCGCCCTTGTCGGCTGCCGCCGCCGGCATAGCCGGGAGTAGCGCGCATAGGGTGATAGCCCCGGCAGTGGAGATGAGACGCATGGTCTTGCCTTTTACGAACATGGATCAGAAACGGTGGTCGAGCTTGAGCGTGAACTGGCGGCCGCGCGGGTTGAACGTGCCGACCCAGTAGCCTTCGTCCTCGTCGGCGACGGGCGGGATGGCGTCGAAGACGTTGTTGACGCCGAAGCTGATCCGCGTCTCGCGGTCATTCCCCAAGGCATAGGTGACACGCGCGTTGTTGAGGATGCCTGCCTTGACGCGCATGTAGTAGCGGTTGATGCCGTTGTCGTCGAAGACCATGATGCTCTTGGGCTTGCCCAATGCCTCGTAGATGGCCTGTGTCGTCGAGGCCGAGGTGTCGGCATAGGGGCCGTAATAGCTGGTGAACCAGCTGGCGGACCAACGCCCCTTCTTCCAGCTCAGCGTTGCATTGCCCTTCCAGCGGGCGCGGCGGTTGCGGCCGAGTTCGTCGGTGACGATGCCGTCGTCAGCAAGTTCCTCGTCGCGTTGAAGGTAGTGAGTGGCTTCGGCGGCAAGCGTGAAGCGGCCGATCCCGAAGTCTGGCACTCGGTATTGCAGCGCGAAGTCGATGCCCGCCAGCTTGCGCGAGCCGAGGTTGATGTAGTCGTTGATCATGCTCTCGATCTCGCCCACGACCGCGCGTTTGGTCGTGTTGGTGGGCTGCGCCGCATTGTAGGCGGCGAAGGCGGCGCGGTCGGCATCTGTCACCGCGCGGCGGGTGACGCGCGAACTGCCGAGATAGCCCGAGGTGCCCGAACCGAGGTCGATCTGGTCGATGGACCTGCCCGATGCGAGCGCCGCCTGCGTGGCGAGATCGAGCGCGAGTTCGTCGGCGGCCAGCACTTCGGAATTGCCGTAAGTGGTGATGGCGTCACGCTGGTTCATCTTCCAATAGTCCGCCGTGAACGACAGGCCGCGCAGGCCCGGTACGTCCACCACCACGCCGAAGTTCCAGTTCTTGGCGCGTTCGGGGTTCAGGCGGTCGTTGCCCTGCCGATAGGTGCGGCGCGGGCCACTGTTGTCGGCGGCCGAATTGGTCACGTCCTCACGGTAGGGGTCGGCGGTGTAGTTCACGCGCAGCAGCGGATTGGTGTTGGTCTGCGCAAGGTTGGGTGCGCGGAAGCTCTCGTTGTAGGAACCGCGCAGGCGCAGCCACGAAGTCGGCGCCCACAGCACGCTGAACTTGGGCGTGGTGCTCTGGCCGTGGATCAAGAAGCGTTCATGCCGGATCGCCGCACCCAGTTCGAGGCGCTGGAACAGCGGAAAACTGTTGCCTTCGGTTATCAGCGGCAGCCCGATTTCGGCATGGGCGGACTGGACCGCCTGGCTGGCGTTGATGTCCGCATTGGGGCTCATCGCGATAAAGTCGTTGTCGTTTTCGCGCAGGTACGGGAAATCGGCGCCCGAACCTGGCGGATTGAGGCCCGCATAGGGCGCCTTCCATGCGTTGTACTTTTCCCAGCGCATTTCGGCACCGGCCGCGACCTGCACGCGCCCGCCACCGCCGGGCAATTCCCAAAGTTCGCCCGCGATCTTGGCGTCCCAGACGATGATGCGCGTCTTTCCGTAGCGATTGTCGGTATCGTACATCGGGTCGGTGACCGAGGTGGGGTTCACATAGGCCTGATCGACCACGACTTTGCCGTTCTCGACCTTGAAGGTCACGGGAAACGGATTGTAGGCGGTGGCATCCGTGCGGCTCAGCGCCTGACGCAGCAGCGATTCCCGGTAGATGTTGGTTTCGGTCTCATGGCTGTAGGCGCCCGAGACGAGCGCGCCGGTTTCCCACTGCCAGTTGTCCCCGAACTTGCCGCGTGCGCCTGCGAGTGCGCGGTAGAAGCTGGAATTGACCTGGATGTAGCGATCGCGGGTGCCCGGCGGGATCAGGCCCGATACGATCGTGACATCGGCAGGCGTGCCCTTGATGCGCGCGGTGCCGTCGGCATTGGGCGCGCCGTTGATGTCGTAGAAGCGGGCGCCGAACGGGTTGTAGGGATTGGAGGCCGGGACATAGAGGCCCGGCTCGTTCACGTTCTGCATGTTCGCCGCTTCGCGCTGGCTGTTCGCGCGCGATCCGGAATAGAGCACGTCGCCGAACAGCGTGATGTCGTCGGTCAGTTCGTGCTCGACGAAAGCGGCGAAGTTCACGCGCTTGATGCCCGGCAGCAGGGTGCGGTGCGGCAGGCGGTTGTCGTAGTAGTCGGTCTGGCCGTTATCGAGCGAGCGCGACGGCGTGCTGGCCTTGAAGCGTATCGCGCCTTCGGCGTCGGGATAGAGGAAGAAAGTGCCGTCGGATGCGACCGTGGCCGTGCCGCCGGACGGCGTGGACGAGGTGGTGATGCCGGCGTTCTTGTCAGGACGTCCGCCGATGAACGTCTCGTAATCGGACTGGATGAAGCCCCGCCGATACTGGCCGTAGTGAGTGATCGTGCTGGAGTTGTCGAGGTCGTTGTCGCGCGAGAACGGCTCGCCGGTAGACGGATCGATGATCTCCTCGCCGTTCCACGGCGCGGGCAGCTTGCGGGTACGGCGAAGGTCGGAATCGCTGCCCCACTTGCGATCGCCGAACAGCAGCTGGCTGCGCTGGAAGTAATCGAACGAGAGGCCCAGCGACGTGCGGCCGAACCTGAAGTTCTTGGAGGCGGTGATGCGGAACTCGTCGGCGCCGCCGTGCTCGGTCAGCGCGCCGCGCAGGCTGATGCGGCCCTTGTCGTCGTCAGGCCGGATGATGTTGTTGATGACGCCTGCGGCCGCGTCCGCGCCGTAGATCGCGGAGGCGCCGTCGCGCAGGATCTCCACGCGAGAAATCAGCGCGGTGGGGATCACGTTGGCGTTCGGCGAAAGCGAGGGCACGCCCTGGTCGGTGCCGGTAAGCGGATGCGGAGCCATGCGCCGCCCGTTGATGAGCATCAGCGTGCTGCCTGCGCCGATGCCGCGCAGGTCGATGGAGGTGACGTCGCCGCGCGCGCCCTGCGATGCGATGGTGGCTTCGTTGATTTCGGGTGGGGTGGCGGCGGCCAGCGTCTCGAACAGGTCTGCACCGGTCGAACCGCCGCGCAGGTCGATTTCCGAACTGTCGATGACGGTAACCGGGAGTGCCCCCTGCTCTACACCTGTGCGCAGGTTGGTGCCGGTGACGATGGCCATGGCGGCGGTGCCGCAAAGTATCGATTGACGGAAGTTCATGAGCCAGACGACCATCACCTCGCAGATTCAGGCACTGGAAGAGGAGCACGCCGTTCGCCTGTTCGAACGGCGGGGGCGACGCATCGACCTGACCCCGATCGGCGAGGAATTCCTGCAGATGGCGCGCCAGATCGTCGGGCTGGAGGACGATGCCGCGATGCTGCTCAAGGACAGTGGCAACCTGCGCCGCGGCGCGCTCAAGCTGGGGGCGGTCAGCCCGTTTCACGTCACCGCCATGATCGAGACGTTCCACGGCCTCTATCCCGACATTTACCTGTCGATGCGGCTGGGCAATTCCGAGACGGTGCTGCGCGATCTCGACAACTATGCCTGCGAGCTGGGCGTGGTGGCGCGCAACACCGACGATCCACGCTATTACATGCAGCACTATGCCAGCTATCCGGTGATCGCCTTCGTCCACCGCGACCACCGGCTCGCCAGGCGGTCCTCGATCGAACTGGCCGACCTTGCGCAGGAGCGCCTGCTGATGCGCGAGCCAGGATCGACCACGCGCCGCGCGCTGGAGGATGCGATGGTCGGGATAGGCGCCCGCCCGCGCGTGGCGATGGAGATCGGCAGCCGCGAGGCCCTGCGAGAGGCGGTCATTCGCGGCCTCGGCATCGCCACCGTCTCACAGTCGGAATTCGTGCCCGACGAGCGGCTGCACCCGCTACCGATCTCGGGGGCGCCGATCCTGACGCATATCTACTTGTGCTGCCTGCGCGAACGCCGTCGTAGCCGGCTGATCGGCGCGTTCCTCGAGGCCGTGCTCAAGAGTCAGGGCATGCGGCCGGCGCCCGCGGTGCAGTGATTCCCGAGCCGGGATTCACCGACACTTGGGCGCGGTCTGGATGTCCGCCATGTTCACGACGCGGCCGTCCGCCACGCCCATCTGGATGCACTGGCGGGTCTGGCGGTTGTACCAGATCGTGTAGGACGCATTGCCGCTCTGCAGGGCATCGACATTGGCGAACCCGCGCCCGCGCATCTCGCCGTCGGCCGACGATCCGCGCGCGCCGACCAGATCGTTGACGTTGACCGAGGGACGATACCCGCCTGAGCCGGAATGGTGGCCGTTGCGGTAGCTCGTATCGTGCCCGCGCTGCTCCACCCCGCCTTCATAGCCGCGCGAGTACGGATCGGAGCGCGAATAGTTGTGATAGGTCTGATTGTAGAGGCCGTCGCGATAGCCGCGCTCGTAATCGGCTTCTTCACCCGCACCGTCGTAGTGCTTGCCGTCGTCATGGTTGTGCGACTTGTGCGCCAGCGCGATCGCCCCGATCAGTGCGGCCGCCGCGACACCGGCGGCGACGGCGGCACCCTTGGAACCGCCGCCCGACTTCTGGTTGCAATCGGTGGAAGGCGTCTCCGTTATGCTGTTAAAACGGCCGTCCATCGTCGCCACCGAAAGGCACTGCTTGCGCGAGCCGTTCCACCAGTAGCCCCATTTGCGGTCGTCGCCCTCGTCGGTCTTGATATGGGTGAAGCCCCGGCTTTCGAGTTCGTTTTCGCCACCTGCCGCGCGGGCTCCGACGAGGTCTGAGACATTGCCGG
Organism: Novosphingobium sp. FG90; assembly: GCF_057808725.1. Classification (NCBI taxonomy): domain Bacteria; kingdom Pseudomonadati; phylum Pseudomonadota; class Alphaproteobacteria; order Sphingomonadales; family Sphingomonadaceae; genus Novosphingobium; species Novosphingobium sp. FG90. Next base: position 57,348 of record NZ_JBMDIO010000023.1, on the reverse strand, counting down.
GCGCCTGCGCCTGCGAGGTTACCGGCAGCAGCATCGCCGTCACAGCCAGAACACTGATGATGCGGGGTGCGAAATGCCTGTAGGTCATCGTCTTCCTCCCTGTGCCTTGCCGTCGGAAAATATCCGTAGCTCAATGCCGCCATATCGGCCATGAAATTCTCCGACGATTCTACATAAGTTCGGCTACATCCTGATGGCATTGCCTTGGGTCGAGATGAAATTCTGCCCAATGGTCATGCTATTGACTGACAGGCGCGGCAGATGTCCGGTATCTTCGACATCCGGCCTCTTTCTTCGGGAGCATTTCGATGGTTACCAGGCAGGCAATACTGAGCGCAGCGGCGCTCGTTTCCATGACGGTTCCGGCGGTCGCGCAGGCGCCCGTGCGCAGCGAGCGCGTGCAGTTCGGGCGGGGCGCAAGTTCGACGCTCCTGCGCGGGACGATCAAGGGCTACCAGACCATCGACTACCTGCTCTCGGCCAGGGCCGGGCAGACGATGACGGCGTCGCTCAGCAGTTCCAATCGTTCCGCCTATTTCAACGTGCTCCCGCCGGGGTCGCGCGATGTGGCGATCTTCACCGGATCGACAGGTGGCAATCGCTTCGTGGGTCGGCTGCCATCGACCGGCGACTATCGTCTGCGCGTCTATCTGATGCGGGGTGCGGCACGGCGCGGAGAGCGGGCGGACTTCGGCCTGTCCGTGGCGGTGACCACGCGGCCGGGGCCGGGAGCGCCGGGGCCGGGTGTCGGCGCCGGGCAGCCCGTCGCTCCGGGCAACATGGCGGCGTACTGTCGCGGCGAGGCTTCGGCGCAGTACGGTGTCAGGCCCGCCTACATCACCACCGCCCGCCTGATCCGGGGGCGCGACGGCGGCAGCACGATCGACGGCACTGCGGATCAGGGGCGCAATGGTATCAAGCGTTTCCGGTGCCGCTTCGATGCACGCGGTCGTTTCATCGACGTCATGGCGCTCACCCGCGACGGCGAATAAGGCCCGTCACCCCGTGACGTTGTATCCGGCATCGACGTAGATCGTCTGTCCGGTGATCGTCGGCGCGCGGGATGACAGCAGGAATGCGGCCATCTCGCCAACCTGCTCGATGGTGACGAGCTGGTGCATCGGTGCGGTTTCGGCGGCTTTGGCCATGAGATCGTCGAAGTGTGACAGGCCCGAGGCGGCGCGGGTGCGGACCGGGCCGGTGGAGAGCGCATTCACACGCACGCCGGAAGGGCCGAGTTCGGCGGCGAGGTAGCGCACGCTCGCCTCCAGCGCGGCCTTGACCGGCCCCATGATGCCGTAGCCGGGGATGACTTTCTCCGATCCGTAGAAGCTCATCGTCAGGATCGAGCCGCCGTTCGTCATCAGCGGTGCGGCGCGCGCGGCGAGGCGAATGAGCGAATGGCACGAGACGTCCATGGCGGTCGAGAAACCGGCGCCTGAGGAGTCCAGCACGCGGCCCTGAAGATCTTCCTTCGGCGCGAAGGCGATCGAATGGAGCAGGAAATCGAGGTTGCCCCATTCCCGCGAAACGGCGTCGAACAGGGCGTCGACCTCCTCGGGCCGTGTAACATCGAGCGGCAGGAAGATCGGCGCCTCCACTGCCTGCGCCAGCGGCTCGACATGCGGGCGCGCCTTGTCGTTGAGATAAGTGAGGGCAAGCGTCGCGCCCTGATTGTGCAGAGCCGAGGCGCAGCCCCAGGCGAGCGACTGGTCGTTGGCGAGACCGACGATGAGGCCCTTCATGGCATTAACTCCAACCGGGTTTCCAGCAATTCGCGGGCATGGATCGCCATCATGCGCTCCTCGTTGGCGGGAATGACGAGGCTCTCCACCGTGCCGAGAAAGCCGATGCGGTCGAGGATGGCGCTGCGGATCGTCGGTGCGTTCTCTCCGATGCCGCCGGTGAAGACCACCGCATCGATGCCGCCCATCGCCACTCCCATCGCGCCGACATACTGCGCAATACGGTACGTGAAGCAGTCGAGCGCGAAGGCGGCGCGCGGATCGTCGCTGGCGACGAGCGTGGCGACGTCGTTGGTCAGGCCCGACAGGCCCTTGAGGCCGGAGTCCTCGTAGAGCATGTGGTCGAGCGCGTCGGGGTCGAAGCCGAAGCGGCGCATCATGTATGTCACCGCGCCTGCATCCAGCGCGCCGCTGCGGCTGCCCATCGGCAGTCCGTCGAGCGCGCTCATGCCCATCGTGGTATCGAGGCTGCGCCCGCCGCGAAGCGCGCAGAGGCTGGCGCCGTTGCCGAGATGGGCGGCGACGACGCGGCCTGCGGCAAGGTCCGGCCGCTGCTCGGCCAGCATGCGCGCGATCCATTCGTAGGAGATGCCGTGGAAGCCGTAGCGCCGCACCCCCGCCTCGCGCATCGCTTGCGGAAGGGCGAAGCTGTGGACCACTTCGGAATGCCCGGCATGGAAGGCGGTGTCGAAGCAGGCGATGTCCTGCGCATCGGGCGCGAGGCGGCCGGAAGCGGCGATGCCGGCAAGGTTGTAGGGCTGGTGCAGCGGGGCCAGCGGGCAGAGGGTCTGCAGTTCGGCCATGACTTCGGGCGTGACGATGACGGGCGCGGTGAAGGTCGCGCCGCCGTGGACGATGCGATGGGCGAAGGCGTCGATGCGCCAGTCGTCGTCATGTGCATCGATGCAGGCGATCACGGCGGCGAGGGCGGCCTCCTGGTCGGCGCCGGGCAGTTCCTGTGTGATCTGCGGGCCGGTCCCGGTGACTTTCGCGTTCATGCGGCAGTCGGTGCCGATGCCTGTGACTTTGCCGGCCATCAGCAGGTCGAGACTGTCACGCGCGAAGATACGGAACTTGAGGCTCGACGATCCGGTGTTGAGGGTGGCGATTGCGGGAGTAACCGGCGCCGCGATCACAGGATCGCGCCCGAGGTCCGCGCCTGCGCCAGCAGCACGGCGATGGCGCAGGAGAGCAGGCGTGCCCGCTCGCTGTCGGCGCGGCTGGTCAGCATGACCGGCACCCGCGCGCCCAGCACGATCCCAGCCGCTTCCGCCCCGCCGAGGAAGCTGAGCTGCTTGGCCAGCATGTTGCCCGCCTCGATGTCCGGCACGACGAGGATGTCGGCCTCGCCCGCGACCGGGGAGACTATGCCCTTCTCCCGCGCGGCTTCGGGCGAAACGGCATTGTCGAAGGCGAGCGGCCCGTCGATCACGCAGTCGGCGATCTGCCCGCGGTCGGCCATCTTGCACAGCGCCGCGGCGTCCAGCGTCGCCTGCATGCGCGGGTTCACCGTCTCGACGGCGGCGAGCACCGCGACCCTGGGCTTCGCCTGTGCGTCGAACAGCACCCGCCACAAGTCCACCGCGCTCTGTACGATGTCGGCCTTGGCGGGAAGGTCGGGTGCGATGTTGACGGCGGCATCGGTGATGATGAACGGCTTGGGGTAACTCGCGATGCTCATGACATAGGCATGCGACAGCCGCCGTTCGGTGCGCAGGCCGGCTTCGGGTTTGAGGATCGCACCGAGCAGTTCGTCGGTGTGGAGGGAGCCTTTCATGATGGCAGCCACCTGGCCGGTTCCGGCAAGCATCGCGGCCTGTGTGGCGGCTTCGTGGCTGTGTTCGGTATCGATGATGGGCCATTGAGTGCCTTTGAGTGCCGCCTGGTGCACGGCTTCCTCGATGCGCGAACGCGGTCCGATCAGCACCGGAGCGATGAGCCCGCGCCGTGCCGCATCGGCCGCCGCCTCGATCGCGACGGCGGTGACGGGATGGACCACGGCGGTCGGAATCGGCGGAAATCCGCCACATTGGGCCAGCAACCGCTCGGTCGCCTGGGTGATGGCGGCCTCAGTCATGAGCGAGAATCCAGCGCGCGATCTCCGGCCAGGCATCGGCCAGCGTGCGGTGCCCCATGAACAGCCCGATATGCCCGCCGGGAACCAACCTGCTCTCGATCAGCCGAGGGTCGGTGCCGAACAGGTCGCGGGCGCGGAAAACCTGCTCGGAGGTGGTGATATCGTCCTCCTCGCCCGCCAAGAGGTAGGTGGGGATGGTTATGTCCTTCAGGTCCAGCATCCGCCCGAGCGCGGTAAAAGTGCCGTTCGCCAGCCGGTTTTCCTTGAACAGCTGGCTTATCGCCTGGAGGTAGTAGCGGCCCGGCAGGTCCAGCGGGTTCTCGTACCAGCTGGCGAATTTCTCGGTGCGGGCGATGTAGTTGCGATCCTCGATGTTGCGGTAGAGCGCCTCGAACTTCTCGACGTACTGCTTGTCGGGATGCATGTTCTTCCAGCCCGTCAGCATGAAATCGCCGGGCATGTTGCCGCCGCCCGCGCCGACCATTTTTTCATAGACCGACATCGGCATGGCGTGGGCAAGCTCGCGGATCGGTCCGTGTCCCGCGTCGGTATCGATGGGCGATCCGGCGAGGGTCAGGCTTTTGACTTTGCTCGGAAATCTTGCGGCCATCATCGTGCTGAGCCATCCACCCTGGCACAGCCCGACGAGATGGACCTTTCCGCCAAGATCATCGACTGCGACATTGAGCTGTTCGAGGTAGGTGTCGATGTCGAAGTAGCGCATTTCCGCCGTTGCGGGCTTCCAGTCGGTCGCGAAGACGTTGGAAATGCCGCTGGCCATCAGCGTCTGCACGAGGCTCTGGCCCTCGGCGTAGTCGGCGATGGTGGAGCTGTGCCCGGCGAAGGGCGCGTCGATCAGGACGGGCGTTCCGCTGGCGCCTTCTCCCCCGAACTCTCGCAGCCGCATTGTCGCCAGATCGAGCCGCACGGTGTTCGCCGTGGCCCATTCCGGCTCGGGCGGATGTTCGATCCGGCCCGCCTCGACCGCGAAGTCGAGGTTGCGCTGCATCGTCTCCACCGCCTGTTCGCCAAGCGTCAGCGCCGCTGCGAAGGGCCAGAAGAACGGGACGCTGTGTTCGTGATCGGCGGATGCTTCGACGGGCAGGGTCATGAATGCGTCATCCAGTCTTCACCTCAAGATGCGGGAACGGATAGCGAGCGGCAGGGTAATGGATGTGACAGTCGGTCACAAATCCTTTGCGGCCTGAGGCATCCGGGCGTCGTGAAGCCATAGTTCGCGCCGGGATCGTCGTCATTCACCTGCGCAGCGCTGCGTCCGATCTCCGTTCCGTTGCGTAGTACGACGATCCGCTGGATTCGGCCCGACCTGTTCATCCCTGCAGCGGAACACTCAGGCATGATCGGCCCTCTGACGCAACTGGCAATAGCCTGCATCGCTGCCGACATCGGGCCGCAGCTTGCGTCGGACAGTTCCGTTCACATCGCCATCAATGTCCCGCCGGAACTGCTTGCGAGCGATGCTGTATTTGACTGGCTGGACATTCTGACAAGTGGCGCTGGCGTGAACCCATGGCAGATTTGGCTGGAGGCCACCGAACGCAGCTTCGTTGATGACGGCATGGCGCACGATGCCATCGCCCGGGCGCGCGCCGCCGTTTACCGGATTGCGATGGATGATTTCGGCACGGGCTATTCAAGTCTGGGGCACTTGCAGAAACTCGCCTTTGATACGCTGAAGATCGACAAATCCTTTGTCGATACGATCGGTGTTGCTTCCACGAAAAGCGCGGTTATCTCGCACATCATTGACCTCGCGCAGGAACTGGAAATCGCCATCGTCGCCGAAGGCGTGGAGCGCGAGGCCCAGGCCGACTATCTGCGCGAACGCGGAGTTCAGTTCGCACAGGGCTGGCTTTTTGCGCGCGCCCTACCGGCACACGAGTTTTTGAAGTACCTTGCTGACCATTCCCATGCAGGTTCTGGCCCACGATAATACACGGGCCGTTGTTCGCGATGTTCGTCCGAAAGCCGTCAGTCTCCTTGCCGGCCATCTGGGGCATCCGAAATGGAAAAGCGGACGGGCTGCACCTGACAGAGAGAAATTGGCGGCTGAGAGTCTGCACTGGGTCGGTGTTGCTGGAGCAGGCCGGAATTCCGCATCATTTTCCTTGGGTGCCGTTGAAGTGCTGTCCCCGGCGTCGGCTGCCTATAATGTTGCAAATGTTGTCCATTATGTGTCTCAATTGTAGCAAAATCGTCATCATGCCATGGAATAGGCCCGTCCAGGAAAATGCAGTCGGCGCCGATCTCCGGCGCGGACACCGGGGGTTATGGAGTGCTTCAGAAATCCGTTGTCACGCTGGCCATGGTCGCCAGCGTTGCAGTGTCTGCGCAGGCAAACGCGCAGGATGTCACACCGGTCGAGGAGGGGGAGAGCGGCGATATCGTCGTCATCGGTAGCGGCGAGACCCGCTCGGTCTCCACGCTGTTGCCGTCTAACCTCGAAGTCCTGCCGCCTGGCACCAGCGTGCAGAAGGCGCTGAACTTCCTGCCAGGCGTGAGCGCACAGTCGATCGACGCGCTGGGCGTGAACGAACAGTCGCTCTCGCTGCAGGTCCGCGGTTTCAGCACTACGCACCTGGGCTACACGCTGGACGGCATGCCGCTGGGCGATGGCGCGTACAACAACTACAACGGCCTGACGATCAGTCGCGCGCTGATCTCCGAGAACCTCGGCCGCGCCGATCTGGCCACCGGCATCGCGGGCCTCGGCATTCCGTCGACCAGCAATCTGGGCGGCGCGCTGACCTACTTCAGCAGCGACCCGAAGCAGCAGTTCGGCCTCACCGCCAGCCAGACCGTGGGCAGCGAAGACAGCCTGCGTTCGTTCGTGCGCGTCGACACCGGCGAGCATGGCGGCTTCTCGGCGTACCTGTCGGGCCAGTACAGCGAACAGGACCTGTTCGTGAACCAGAAGGCCTACAACCGCTCCACCGGCAAGCAGTTCAACGGCAAGGCGAAGTACGCCTTCACCGGCGGCACGATCACCGCCTTCGCCGACATTTCGCGCACCAATCAGGCCGACGACGCTTATCTGTCGAAGGACATGCTCAATCGTCTGGGCTGGGACTGGGCCGGTTATGCGCCGGACTGGAATTCGTACCTTGGCCGCGCGTACTGCTCCGTCACCGGTCCGACCGCCCCGACCAAGTGCGTCGATTCCACCGCGCCTGAGAAGCGCGGCGACGTGACCTTCACCAACGGCCAGATCCTGCGCAACGACAACCTGTTCTACGTTGCCGGCGACTTTGACGTGACCAGGTCGCTCAAGGTCCATCTGCAGGGTTACCACCACACCGACAAGGGGGCGGGCAACAACTGGATCGTCGGTTGGTCCAAGCAGGGCACGGCGACCACCGCCGACGATATCCCGGTGCAGATCCGCGATACCCGCTACACGATCAACCGCACGGGCGGCCTCGGCAGCCTGACGTGGGACGTCGGTTTCAACCAGTTCCAGGCCGGTTTCTGGCTTGAGGAGAACACCAGCAGCGCCGCGCGCTACATCTGGACCAACGTGACCGGCCCGTTCGACATCGGCCAGTTCCTGAAGGGCCAGCCCGACACCGCGCAGTGGGTGCAGGAAACCAAGTGGAAGACGCGCCAGTTCTACGTTCAGGACACCGTGAAGCTGTTCGAGGACGCGCTGACGATCGACTTCGGCTTCAAGGGCACGTACTCGCGTTCGGACGCCGAAGCGCAGAACGGCATCGCCAAGGCCGCCCCGCCGGCGTCCAGCCAGTTCGCAACCGGTTCGCTGGTGGCGAAGGACTACTTCCTCCCGGAAGTGGGCATTCACTGGCAGGTCGCGCCGCAGCATGAACTCTACGCCAGCTATGCCGAAAACATGGCCATGTTCCAGGGCGGCTTCAAGCTGGGCCCGCAGTCGGTCTCGCAGACCGTGTGGAACGCGCAGGGCAAGACGCTGAAGCCGGAAACCTCGCGCAGCTTCGAAGGCGGCTATCGTTATGTCAGCGGTCCGCTCCAGGTCGCGCTGAGCGCCTACTGGGTCGATTTCAACAACCGTCTGCTGCAGTACAATCCCTGCCCGACGAACCAGCAGCAGAACCCGGGCTGCGGCAATTCCTTCCACAACGCCGGCAGCGTCACCAGCAAGGGCGTGGAACTGGGCGTGCTGTGGAAGCCGCTGCCGTGGCTGAACTGGTACAACTCGGCTTCGTACAACAAGTCGACCTATGACGATGATCTGAACTGGTGCACCACCACCTGCGTCATCAAGAAGACCGCAGGCAAGCAGCAGGTCGATACGCCGAAGGAAATGCTGGCCAGCGTCCTGACGCTGAAGCAGGGCGGTTTCTCGGCATCGGTGCAGGGCAAGTACACGGGCCGCCGTTACTACACCTACACCAACGACCAGAGCTTCGCCGGCTACTTCACCATGGACCTTGGCCTTGGGTATGACTTCGGCGATTTCGGCCCGCTCAAGGGTGCGAAGCTGTCGCTCAACGTCACCAACCTGACCGACAAGCGCTATGCGTCGAACTTCGACAACAGCGTGTTCGCGCCGGACGATGCCGCCGGTACGGTTCAGGTGTTCCACTCCTCCGCACCGCGCCAGTTCTTCGGGACGCTCAGCGTTGCATTCTAAGGCTCTGGGCGCCGTTCTGGCTTCACTGGCGCTGGTCACGGCCTTCCCCGTCCTTGCCGACGGGGAGGAGCCGGTGGCCCGGCCCCATCTGGATCGGACAGCGGGCGCCCGGAGCATTACCCTGCACGATCGGACCTTCGTGGACGAAGGTCTGGTCGGCAGTGGCCAGCTTCCCGCCGGAACCACGGACTTTCTCGGCGACACGCTCGGCTCGTTTTCCTCCTTGCAGGTTGCGCCCGGCACCTGGAAGCGGATTGGCGATCATTACGAAGGCGTCCTCTGGACGCTGCCGGACCGAGGCCGCAACGACCCCGCCGCCAATCTCTTCTTCGATTATCCGGCCCGGCTGGAGCGGTTCCGCATCCGGTTCACCCCGGGGGATGGTCACTTCGACATGCAGGTCGACGGCGGGCTGGAACTGAAGGATTATCGCGGTCGTCCCTTCACCGGAGCCGATCCCGCCGATGGCATGCTGAAGGAACGGGGCCTGCAACTGCCCGCACCGAAGCAGGGCACCGGGGCCGGCAAGGTTTCGTTCGATGCGGAATCGCTGCAGTTCACGCGCGACGGCCATTTCTACATCGGCGACGAATATACCGCCAACGTCTACTATTTCACGCCCGATGGACGACTGAGTGGCATCATCGTACCGCCCGCATCGGTTGCGCCGCGCCGCAAGGGGAAGCCTTTCTTCGGCTCTCTCAGCGCGCCCGATACCGGCCGTCGCAACAACCAGGGCGTAGAGGGCATGTCCCTTTCACCCGATGGTCGCACCCTGTTCGTCGTCTTGCAGAGCGCGCTGATCCAGGACACCGCCAAGGGCAATGCCGCCGGGCGCAGGAACACGCGCGTGCTCGTCTACGACGTCAGCCATTCGCCGACGCCATCGAAGCCGATTGCCCATCATGTCGTGCAACTGCCGGTCTATGACGAGGCCGGTAAAGGCGGGCCGCCCAACCGAACCGCCGCCCAGAGCGAGGTGCGCGCGCTTGACGATCACAGTTTCCTGATGCTTGCCCGAGACGGTGCAGGCTTCGGAGCCGAGGGAGGCGCGCCCATCGTCTACAAGAGCGTCCTGCTGGTTGATCTTGCAGGCGCGACGAATCTGGCCGGGACCGTTTACGAGAAGGGCGCCGCGTCTGTACTGGAGGATGGAACGAAACCCGCGTTGCGATCGGATATCGTTCCAGCGCAGACCGCCGAACTGGTCAACATGTTGAACCCGGTGCAGCTTGCACGGGTCGGTCTGACAATGGAGCACCTGTCCGAGAAATGGGAAGCCATGGATCTGGTTCCGGTCCTGGAGCCGGAACACCCTTTGGATTACTTCCTGCTCGTGGCCAACGACAACGATTTCATTGCCCGGCACTGCCGGATGTCCGGCCAGTCCTGCAATTCCGACATCGACAACGACAGTCGAGTGCTGGTTTATCGTCTGAGGTTGCCAGCGCCGTTGAAGTGAAACGAACTGGGTTTATTTGCTAAGCTCAGGACTCGTTGATTACAGCCAGAAGAACACGGTTGGGCAGCGGTCGTAGCGGGTTACCACGCGGCGCCAGTCTTTCAAACGGCCAAACATGATCTCAATGCGGTTGCGGGGCTTGCACCGGCGCTTGTCGTATTTGATGGGCAGAGAGCGGGAATTTCGTCCGGGAATGCAGGGCTTGATCCCCTTTTGCTCGCGCGCGTCCCGAAACCATTCGGCGTCATAACCCCGATCGGCCAGCATCCACCGCGCCCTGGGCAGATCATCGAGCAGGCCGCCGCATCGGTGTAATCGCTGATTTGCCCCACCGTGATGAAGAAGCTCAAAGGGCGGCCATTGGCATCGGTGACGGCGTGCAGCTTGGTGTTCATGCCGTCTTTGGGCCGCTAGATCAGGCGTCCGAGATTCCCTTTTTTACCTCAAGGCTCGATGCCGTGCGGTGCGCCTTGAGATAGGTCGCGTCGATCATAACGGTCTGGGGCTCGACCTCGCTGGCGCCCATCAATTTACAGCGGCGTCTTGACAGATCGGATGGGAAAACACGGCGTTGTGTAGCAAAATGGACATTTTACTCCCGTAGTCGCGGCGCACCTTTCCTTCACCGCCGAGCATTTTGCCGTGACCGCCCTGCATATTCGCCCGATTGACCGCTGGTTCATGGACGAAGTTCTGCCGCATGAGCGAGGCTTTCTCGACTACGCGCGCAAGATCATGCGTAACGACGAGGGGGCCGGTGACATCGTGCAGGAAGTCTATGTGAAGTTGTTCGCATTGGACGGCTGGAGCGCGATCGCCAATCCGCCAGGATATGTGACGCGGATGATCCGCAATCAGGCGATCGAGCGTATTCGTCAGGCCCGCGTGGTGACTATGCAGCAGTTGCCTGCTCCGGTGTTGATGGAATTCGCTGACGACATGCCTGACAGTTTCCGTATCGTCGCCGCGCGCAAGCAGATGGAGAAAGTTCAGCAAGCCATAGCCGGCTTGCCGGAACGTTGCCGCGTCGCTCTCGTGCGGCGCCGTTTTGCCGAGGAAACCCCACGGGAAATCGCCAGCGATCTGGGCATTAGCGTCTCCACTTTCGAGAAACGCCTTGCTCGTGCAGTCGAATTGCTGACTCATGCGGTGACCCCGCAGGATCGCGCCTGTGAAGATAGATCGAACGAAGTGCATGAGAAGCTGCTTCTCTGATCCCTCCCAGCTTGATAGACGCGGGTGGATACTACCGATCATCCGATGGATCGGATAAGACTTTGCAGATGCTGCACGATATGACGACTTCGAAAGATCCTCTCGGGCAGGACGCCCTTCTGGCCGAAGCGTCGCGCTGGTTCGCGGCTCTGGACGCCGGGACGGCGCGCGCCGAGGATTTTGAAGCGTGGCGCACCAGGAATTCTGCCCATGCCGTTGCTTACGCCCGCATCGTGGCAAACTGGGAAAGCGTAGCCGAAACGCCGATTGTTGAGGAAGTGCCGCTGCGCTCCAGTCGGCGTCAGTGGCTGAAGGTTGCCGCTGCCGGGGTACCAGTGGCGGTGCTGGGGTCGGGCTTCTGGGCGCAGCGTGCTTATGCCTGGGACAGCGCCAGTACCGGGATCGGTGAAACGCGCAGGGTGGGCCTGCCTGACGGCAGCGTGGCTTATCTCAATACCGACAGCGCGCTGTCGTGGCGATACCGCAATGGGGAACGGTTGCTGCGTCTCGATCGCGGCGAAGTGGCGCTGGACCTTCGGCGCGGCGGCCTGACGGAGTTGCGGACCAATGCCGCATCGCTTCCACTGACGTCGGGACTATTCGATGCGCGCTTGTCGGATGGGCAGACGGAGCTCACCATGGTGGATGGCGCCGCCATGGCATTGCCCGGTGCGGGCAGCAGCCTTACGCTGCGGCCCAACGTATCGATCATCGTGGACGCGGACAGCCGGCCCAGACTGGAAGCCCGCAGTTCCGAACAGATAGCGTCGCTGATGGCTTGGCGAACGGGCGAGATCGTGTTTCTGGATCAGTCAGTGGCTGAGGCCACGGCGGATTTCAACCGCCACCTGACGCGCAAGATCACAATTGGCGATGCTACACTTGCCCAGGAAAAGATCGGCGGGCGGTTCGATCTCGACCGGCCGGACCAGTTCCTGAAAGCCCTGTCGCTCAGCCTTAACGCCCGCGTGGTGAACAAGGCGGAAGGGTTCGAACTGACGCGCTGATTTTTTTGACGCGCACTTGGAGGCAAGTCGCTTCCATCCCGTCATCCCCGCGAATGGTGCAGGCGTTGTACCATGTCAGGGGTAAGATTTCATGTCCGTGCGTACATTCCATTCGCTCGTCGCCGCGCTTGCCGCATCCACTGCCGTCATTGCCGCGCCGGTTCAGGCGGCCACGATCTATTTCGATGTTCCGGCGCAATCGCTTGGGCAGGCTCTGATCGCCTTCTCCAAGCAGGCGAAAGTCAAGATCGTCTATCCGGCCTCGGATATCCGGGGTATGACCGCGCCTGCGGTGCGCGGCACGATGAGCCGGCAAGAAGCGCTTGGCCGCCTGATCGCCGGTTCGGGCTTGCGTGTGGTGGGCGATGACGGGCAGGTCGTTGCGCTGGCGCAGGACACGGCGGGAAACGTCCCTGTTGCGGCGAATGAACCGCCTGCCGATCCCGACATCGTGGTCACCGGCTATCGCGAATCCCTCAAGGAAAGCGTGAAGCAGAAGCGCGAGGCCAACGCCTTCGTCGATGTGATCACCGCCGAGGACGTCGGGAAGTTCCCGGACAAGAACGTCGCCGACGCGCTGCAGCGCATGCCCGGCGTCGTCATCACCCGTGACGGTGGCGAGGGATCGCGCGTCAGCATTCGCGGCCTGCAGCCGGGCCTGACGCAGACCCTGCTCAACGGCAACTTCCTTGCGGGCGCCGACAGCGGCGATCCGCAGCGCTCGTTCAACTACGTGATGCTGCCCGCCAACTTCATCGCCAGCACCGAAGTCTACAAATCTTCCGAAGCGCGGCTTGAGGAAGGCGGCATCGGCGGCACCATCATCCTCAACACCCGCCGTCCGTTCGACGTGCCCTCGGGCTCGGGCTTCATCTCGGCGGAGGGTACGTACTCCGACAATAGCGAGAAGTTCGAACCGCAGATCGGTGCGCAGTATTCGTGGAAGAACGAGGACGAGACGATCGGCTTCCTTATCGGCGGCGTCTATCAGAAGCGCACCAACCGCGAGATGCGCTCCACGGCGGGGACCTGGCGCTGGTGGAGCGATCGAGGCGCGGACGGGCAGGTGCTCGAACGCGCGACCGACGTGAACGGCAACCCGATCGCCAACGACGCGGCGGTGTCCTACTGGACCGGCGGCGGCCAGAGCACGATCGGCGGCGACCACTATACCGGCTACTGGGCGCCCCAGTCTGTCCGCGCCGAAATCTTCGACCAGGATCGCGAGCGCTTCGGCATCCAGGCCACCGCACAGTTCCGCCCGACCGACACGCTGACGCTGACCGCGAACTACTTCCGCTTCGAATACAGCAGCGACTACGTGATGAACCAGCTGACCATTCCCGAATGGGGCTACGGCAAGTTCTTCAGCGACGCGGTGTTCGACCAGAGCGGCACCGTTATGAAGTCCGCGACGTTCTCGGTCGATGGCGCGCCCTGCCTTGAATCGACGCCGATGTGCACGATGGAGACGCCGCGCCTGACCGGCTACTACTCCAAGGAAAAGCAGCACTCGCAGACCTTCGAGGGCGAGGCGCACTACAAGCTCGACCGTTTCGACGCAGTGCTCAAGGCGGGCAAGACGGCGTCGCGCGGCGGTCCCTCGATGCGCTTTCAGGTGGCGGCCAAGCCGCGCATCACGGTGACCGGGCAGGAGCAGAACGGCAACTTCCTCAGCGCCTGGGACCTCTCCAGCAAGGGCGTGGCGATGGAATTCTCGCCCGAACTGCAGCAGAATCTGATGAACGGTATCGCCCAGATCGACATCGGCGGCACCAATTCCAGCTTCACCAACAGCGCGATCGACCAGCCTTACGTCCAGCTCGACATGACGCGCGAGTTCGGCGACGGCTTCCTGCGCTCGATCCAGCTGGGTGGCAAGTGGCGCAAGCTGGAAGTCCATCGCGAAACCGGCCGCAACGAATGGTATGCCGATGCGGAGAACAAGATCCGCTACCAGAACACGCCCGAAGGCGCCCTCGCGCAGCCTGAGTATTTCTACTCGACGCCGATGGGCAACATCAACGGCGGCTTCAGCGCCAACCTCTATCCGGGCGTGGACTTCAAGCGCTACCTCGAGATCATCAACGAGCGCTACGGCCCCTCGGTGCGCGAGCCGGAGCCGAACAACGTCTACAACCTGTCGGAAGAAGCGCTGGGCGGCTATGCGCAGGCGAACTTCGCGAGCGGGGGCCTGCGTGGCAATATCGGCGTGCGCGTGGTCAAGACCATCCAGCGCGACGAGACTTCGGACCGCCTGCAGTACCTCGTCGACTACTGCATCGACGGCCCGAACGGCCCGTTCGATCCGAACCGTCCGATCGGTGCGGACGGCAACTGCCAGGTCCTGCCGCTCGCGGACCGAGAGGTCATCGAGAATGTGCGCCTGCATGAGCGCAAGAGCTACACCGACGTCCTGCCCAGCCTCAACGTGTCATACGACGTGACGCCCGACCTGCTGGTGCGCGGCGCGGTGGCGAAGGTGGTGGCGCGTCCGTCGATCTCGGACCTCGCCGGTGCCCGCTCGCTGACCTACAAGTCGGAAGCCTATGCCTTCGACCGCGATCAGTTCGGCGAGTTCGCGGGCTGGTCGGGCAGCGGCGGCAACTCGCAGCTCAAGGCGTTCAAGGCGTGGCAGTACGACCTTGGCATCGAGTGGTACTTCCGCCCCGGCTCGGTGATCGGCGCCACCGCGTTCCGCAAGGACGTGTCGAACTTCATCGTGCCCCTCGTCATGGACGTGACCCGCGATGTTGCGGGCGAGCAGGTGGTGATCGAATCCTACTCCACGGTGGCCAACGGTTCGAGCGCGGTGTCGGAAGGCGTCGAACTCTACGCCCAGCACACCCTGCCGATGGGTCTGGGCGCGCAGGTGAACTTCACCTACAACCACACCTCGACGGCCGATGTGACGCTGGACGGCGAGAAGGTCGGCACCTCGCCGCTCGTGGGCAGTGCCAAGACGCAGTTCAACGCCTCGGTCTTCTATGAGAGCCGCCGCCTGCTGCTGCGCGCCTCGTACAACCGGCGCGGCACGGTGGTGGGCGGCCTGTCCTCTGGTCTTAACACCTACACCGCGCCTTATGAGCAGGTGGACCTCAACGCCTCCTACGAAATCCGCGACGGGCTGATGCTGACCGCCTCGGTGATCAACCTGACCAAGTCGCACGAGTGGCAGTATCTGGGCAGCGACACCAAGGACCGCCTGACCAGCTCGATCTATTCGGGCCGCCGCGCTTACGTCGGCATTTCGTACAACTTCTGATCCTTCCCGAGCGGCCGGGCGCGACCAGCGCGCTCGGCCGTTTCGCATCCACGGGAACATACCGCATGACCAGACTCCTTCTCGTTGCCATGTCGCTGTTGGCGGCGGCTTATGCTCCTACGGCCCTAGCGTGGGGCGGCCGCGGCCATGCGGTGATAGACCGGGCCGCGCTCGATACCCTGCCTGCCGACGGCCCGGTGTTCCTGCGCGACTATGCCGAATACATCGGCGAGGAAGCCGGCGCGCCCGACACCTGGCGCTCCTCCTCCGAGCCGTTCTCCAAGATCGACGAGGACCCCAACCACACCTGGTTCGTCGAGCGGGTGCGCTTCCTCGATTCCGTGCCGCGTTCGCGCTATGCCTTCGTGCTGGCGCTCTACCGCGAGCACGAGCGGGTCGCGAAGACCGACCCCAAGGCCGCCGAACGCCTCAACGTGCGCTGGACTGGGACGATGCCTTACGCGATCATGGAAGGCTACGGCCGGATCGTCGCGGGAATGCGCGCGCTGCGCTCCAAGCGCTCGAAGGGAGAGCCGACCGCGAATATCGAACGGACGCTGGCGTTCTACACCGCTTGGATGTCGCACTACATCGCCGACGGCACCAACCCGCACCACGTCAGCATTCACTGCGAGGGCTGGTTCGGCGACAATCCCAAGGGCTACAACCGCAGCGGCGGCATCCATGGCGGCTTCGAAATCGGCTATGCCGACGCGATCGACCTCCAGCCCGCCGACTTCGTAAAGCGCATCGGCGCCCCGCAGCGGCAGGAGGGTGACCTGTTTTCGCAAGTCATCGCTTTCCTCAATGACAGCAATGCAGAGGTCGAGACGATCTTCGCCCTCGACAAGCGCAGGCTGCTGGCGGACCCGAAGAACCGCGAGGCGCGCGACTTCGTCTATCATCGCAGCGCGGCGGGCGCGGCGATGCTGCGCGACCTGCTCACCCGCGCATGGACGGAAAGTGCGGAGCCCGGCACCGGCGATCCGCGCCCGCAGGACCCGAGCAATCCGAACTACGATCCCGAAACCGGCACCGCGCCAGCGCACTGATTATCATACCTGCGTCAGCTTTCAGGCGAAAGGGGGGGGCGACGAACCAGCACTCCATGACCGGACACCGCCAGCCATGACAATCGACCGCCGAACGCTTGTGAAATCGGGTGCGGGGCTTTGCCCGCGTGGTCCGCCAGGGAGAGGCCCTCGCACGGCCGGAACTGGGCCACTCGGTCCATGTCGAGGTGAGCGGACTGCGACCGCATCGCCACTACTGGTATCGCTTCTCGGTCGCGGGGAGCGACGTGAGCCCGACCGGCCTTGCCCGCAGCGCGCCTGCAGCCGATGCCGCGATCGACCGCCTGCGTATCGGCGTCGCCGGTTGCCAGCACTGGGAAGCGGGCTTCTACGACGCCTGGGGCGCACTGGCGCGTGAGCCGGACCTAGACCTCGTGTTCCACTACGGCGACTACATCTACGAAGGCGCGGGCAAGCCGGTCCAGAGGCGTGCCCTCATTCTTCGGCTGCTTCGGCAGACCTTTGGTCACCGCACGCATCGGTGCCTTTGATTCTCGGAAGCCGGAGGCAAAGGCCCAGTCGAGCACTGCTTCAATACGCTGTCGGACCCGCCGTGCGGTCTCAGGCTTGGATAGCCAGATTTCGGCCAGGACATTGGGGATCGTCGGACCGGTGATTTCCGAGACCTGGACATTTCTTAGTTTGGGGAAGACATATGTCTCCAGCGTACGAAGCCACTGCCCTTCATGCTTCTCATTGCGTCAGGTCTTGCGCTGAGCTGCTAGGACCTTGGCAGTGGCCTCCTTGAAGGTAGGCACGCCTGCGGCCTTGCGCCGTTCGAAAACGGGGCCGAGGCCCAGCTCCACACACGGCGAATCGCTTGCGGGTGAACAACGATGAATCGGGGTGGACGCGAATCACCGAAAAACCCTGATTTCTCGGGGTCTTATCGGATGGTCGCGAATGTGGCTGGATAAGCCGGTGGCGGAGACGCCGGGATTCGAACCCGGGGTGCCCCCTTAAGGGCACGACGGTTTAGCAAACCGCTGGTTTCAGC
Organism: Novosphingobium sp. FG90; assembly: GCF_057808725.1. Classification (NCBI taxonomy): domain Bacteria; kingdom Pseudomonadati; phylum Pseudomonadota; class Alphaproteobacteria; order Sphingomonadales; family Sphingomonadaceae; genus Novosphingobium; species Novosphingobium sp. FG90. The sequence continues at coordinate 39,877 of NZ_JBMDIO010000023.1, read as the reverse complement.
CACTCACCCACGTCTCCGAGTGCGGCTTGGAGCGGTGCCTATAACGGGACCTCCAAGGGGCGGCAAGGGGGCAAGCGTGCGCGAATGAAGATTTATTCGAGGGACATCGCAAGTCTCGGTTTCGACCCGCCGCAAAACCGACTCGGGTCGTCGCCCGTTCATTGCTAGGTCATGCGCGGTGGATTCTTGTAGGGTGACACCAGTTTTGACCGTGCATGGTGCGCGGGGGACGTGGGAAGCGCCGGGAGCGGCGTGGAGAACGCAAGGTAATCACGCCATGAAGGGTCATTCTATGCAGGATCGCACGCACACTGTTCGGTGGGCACGTCGCCGATCGGTCGTCGGACTGGCTGCGGCGCTGCTGGCACTCGCCGCTCCCTTGGCGCCGGCATTCGCACAAGTCACGACGGTCGACCCGGATGCGGCGATCGATGGGGACCTTAATCAGGGAACCACTTATTCGCCGGTCCCGCCCGCGACCGACCCGGGCAACGGCACGCCCGTCGAGGGGCCGCCGGCAACGGATTGGAACGGCGGGCAGCCATCTTACCCGGCGCCGACGCAAGCCCCGACCGCTCCGGCAACTCCGGCAGTCGCACCCCAGAACAACGGCTCGACTTATCGCGAGGATGATCTGATCGGCGCAGCCGAGGGCGTGTTCGGAAAGGGTGCCAAGGGTCTTGCCGATATCATCAAGGATTTGCTCGCCAAGCAAGGCGAGCCAAACGGCTACATCGTCGGGCGCGAGGCAGGCGGGGCGCTCGCGGTGGGACTGCGGTATGGTTCAGGCACGCTCCACCACAAGGTTGAAGGAGAGCGCCCCGTCTACTGGACCGGCCCGTCGATCGGCTTCGACGCGGGTGCGAATGCAGGCAATGCCTTCGTCCTCGTCTACAACCTCTACGATAGCCAGGACCTTTTCCATCGATTCGGCGCGGGTGAGGGGCAGGCCTATCTCGTGGGCGGTTTCACGGTCAGTTACCTGCGTCGCGGCAACACCGTATTGATTCCCGTGCGTGCGGGCGCGGGACTGCGTCTGGGGGCCAACATCGGCTATATGAAGTTCTCCGAAAAGCAGAGCTGGTTGCCCTTCTGACGTAACGATATTGCGCATTGACGCGGCCGCTCAACTAGGTGGTTGCGTCAGGCGGCGGGCGGGGTTAAGGGCCGCCCGCCATGCTCAACGATCTCAAGCAACAGCCCGCTGACGCGCTTCTTGCGCTGATCAAGCTCCACAACAACGATCCGCGCGCGGACAAGATCGACCTCGGTGTCGGCGTCTACAAGACCGCCGACGGCGACACGCCGGTCTTCGCCGCGATCAAGGCGGCCGAGCAGAAGCTGGTCGAGGAGCAGGACTCCAAGGCCTACCTCGGCCCCGAGGGCGACATGGGCTTCGTCGAGCAGCTGATGCCCTACGTGTTCGGCAAGGCCAAGCCGACGATGGATGGCCGGATCGAGGGCATGCAGACCCCCGGCGGCACCGGCTCGCTGCGCCTCGCGCTCGCGATGGTGAAGCGTGCGGGTTACAAGCGCGTTATCGTCGGCAAGCCCAGCTGGCCGAACCACAACCAGATCTGCGCCGACCTCGGCCTCGAAGTCCTCGAATTCAATCATGCCACCGCCGCCGGCGCCGACATGGACGCGCTGCGCGGCGTGATCGCTGCGGCGCAGGAAGGCGATGCCATCCTGCTGCACGGCTGCTGCCACAACCCGACCGGCATCGATTACACCAACGCCGAGTGGGACGAGATCGCCGGTCTGCTGGCCGCTTCGACCATTCTGCCGGTGCTCGACCTCGCCTATCAGGGCCTCGGTCAGGGTATGGAAGAGGACGCCTACGGCCTGCGCCGCGTCTTGGCGGCCGTGCCGGAAGCGTTGATCTGCTATTCGTGCGACAAGAACTTCGGTCTCTATCGCGACCGCGTCGGCGCGCTCTACGCAATGGTCGCCGATCCGGCCGATCTCGCCAAGGTCATGTCGAACGGTCACTCGCTGGCGCGTGCCAACTGGTCGCAGCCGCCAGATCACGGCGGCGCGGCGGTTCGCATGATCCTCGAGGACGAGGCCCTGACCGCGCAGTGGCTGGCCGAACTCGATGAAATGCGCGAGCGTATGCGCGGCGTGCGCGCCAGGCTGCAGGCTGCCGGCAAGACCGGCGGCGTCGACCTAACCCCGGTGGGCTCGCAGAACGGCCTGTTCTCGATCATCCCCTTCACCCCTGAGCAGGTGCAGGCGATGCGTTCGGAATACGGCATCTACTTTGCCGCTTCGGGCCGCATCAACGTCGCGGGTCTGACCGATGGCAACATCGACCAGTTCATCGCCGCCGTCGCGGCCGTGACGGCCTGAACATGAACCGTCAGCCGGTTCTCGAAGGGGATCGGCTGACGCTCCGGCCTCTGGTCGAGGCGGATCGGGACGCCCTGTTCGCAGTGGCGTCCGATCCCGAAATCTGGGCCGTGCATCCCTCGCACGATCGCTGGCAGGAGCCCGTGTTCCGCGCCTTCTTCGATGAGGCGCTGGCGGGTGGCGGCGCCCTTGCGATCGTCGAGCGCGATAGCGGCGCTATCATCGGTTCCTCGCGCTACGGAGCGCCCGAGGTCGAGCAACCCGGCGAAATCGAGATCGGCTGGTCGTTCCTTTCGCGCAGCTACTGGGGCGACGGCTACAACGCCGAGTTCAAGCGCCTGATGCTCGCACACGCGCTTGGCGATTTCGAGCGCGTCATTTTCCAGGTCGGTGCGGACAACGTCATCTCGCGCAAGGCGATGGCGAACATTGGTGGCCGTCTGGTTGAGGGCCGTTCGCGCAGCCACGAGCGCTGCGGCGTTATGGTCGAGCACGTCATTTTCGAGATCACGCGCGAGAGTTTCGCGACAGGCCCGCTGGCCTGACCGGGTATCGTCCGCCTGTCGATCAACGGTACAAGCGGTGATGGACGGCGCGCAAAGATAGGGGCCTCGTCACGTCTTTCCTGACCGACGTTACGTGGAGCCTGCATGACAATCGATCGCCCCATCGGGATTGCCCTTGTCGGCTGCGGCCGCATTGCGCCGCTACATCTCAAGGCGATCGCCCGCAGTCCGGAGCATGCCCGTCTCGTCGCGGTGGTCGATCCCGATCCCGCCCGTGCTGCCGAGTTCGCGAGTGAGTATGGCGCTCCGCATGCCTGCACCTCGCTGGAGGAGGCCCTGGCGCTGGATGCGGTGGAGGCCGTGGTCCTGTGCACGCCTAATGCGCTCCACGCCGATCAGGTGGAGCAGGTCTTGCGCGCCGGGCGCAACGTGCTGGTCGAGAAGCCGTTCTCCGAAACCGTCGCCGATGCCGAGCGCATCGCTGCCCTCGCCGACGAAACCGGGCTGGTGCTTGCCGCCGGGCACACCTTCCGTCACGTCGAGGCGGTGCGCACGCTGCAGGATCGCCGGGCCGAATTCGGCCGCCTGCGCGCGGTCAGCATCTCGATGTGCGTATTCTGGGACGGGCCGCAGGCGCCCTGGTGGGCCACCCGCACGCGCGATGAGGGGCTGGTCCTCACCCTGTTCGCGCCCCATGCCATCGACTTCCTGCAACTCGTCGTCGGTGAGGTCGATCCTTTACGCATCCACGTCGAGGCGGCGCGCTTCCAACCTGATTGGGTGGCGGAGGACGAGGCGATGATCCTGCTGCGCTACCCTGACGACGTGCTGGCTTCGATCCACGTCTCGTATAACCAGAAGCGCACCATGAACCGCAAGGTCGCGCACTTCGAGAACGCCACCGTGCGTGTCGAGAACGGGGACGAACTGTGGATCGACGACGAACCCGTGGTCATGCCCGAGCGCGCGCCGGTGGACGACGACGCGCTTTTCAACGACGGGATCACGCATTACTTCGCGACGCAGATTCGCGAGTTCGCGCTGGCGGTGCGGGGCCTGCCCAGCCGCAGCGTGCTGCACCCCTCAGCTCTGCGCCAGACCCGCCTCAATCGCGCCATCGTGGCGGCGGCGCAGCACGACGGTTAATGCGCCAGCGCTGCGCCTCCGCGTGCGGGGACGCAGCGCCAGATGATCAGCGCGGCTATGAACATCAGCGCCGCCGGAACGATCCCGAAGGCATAGCGGATCGCGTCGATGGCTTCGGCACTCTGGGCGATGCCGCGCTTGGCGGCGGCTGAATCGAAGCCGCCGACCGCAAGGATCGAACTGGCGACAAGCGTGCCGCCGAGCGCGATCCCGGCCTTCTCGATGATCGACCAGATCGCGGCGAAGGAGCCGGCGGTATCGCGCCCGGTCTCGGCGCGGGCCTGCGCCATGGCGTCGGTGAGGAGCGAGAGCGCGATCAGGCCCCAGCCCGAGTTGAACAGCCCGACGCAGCCCGAGCACACATAGGTAACCCAGATCGGCCCTGTCCCGGCATTGGACCATACGATCAGCGTGATCACATGGCCCAGCGCCCCGACGAGGTAGGCGTTGCGCTTGCCCAGCACCCTGGCCACCGCCACCCAGAGCGGCGAGACGACCATCACCACGCAGCCCGCGATGGCGACGAGGATGCCGAGTTGGACCAGCGCGTCGCTGCGGCCCATGTTGTAGGTGATGAAGAACGCCATCGCCGCCGAGCAGGTGCCCGCCGCGACCGTCATCGCCGCGGCCGAGAGGCACAGGACGCGGAACGGGCGGAAGGTCAGCGTCGCCAGCAGGCTGCGCAGCGACAGGTCGCGCTCGAGCGGCACGATCACCTGCACCTTGCGCACCGCGTTCCAGGCGGTGACGAGGCTGATCGCGGTGATCCCGCCCAACAGCGCCGCGCCGGTGACGTAGGCACCGCGATCGGCGCCGAGTTCGTGGATGAGCCAGGGCACCAGCGCCGAGCCGAGCAGCAGTCCCGCGCCGGTCCAGGCATGCTTCCACGCCATCAGTACCGTGCGCTCCTGCGGATCGCTGCTGATTTCCGAGAAATGCGCGAGGAACGGCACAGAGAAACTGGCGAACGTCACCATGTAGAAGCTGAAGGCGACGACGACGTAGCCGACTTGGGTGCTCGTGGCGGCGTTGGGCACGAAGAACGTCGCGATCATCGCGAAGGGCGCCAGCACCGCGCCGACGAGCAGCCAGTTGCGCCGGGCGAAGCGGTGGAGGTTGCGGTCGGAGACGACGCCGACGGTAAAGTCGCTGAGGGCGCCGACGATGACCTTGGGCACGAAGATCGCCGCACCCGCGATCGCGGGCGGAATCCCGACGATGCTGGTCAGATAGTAGAGCAGCAGGATCATCGGCGCGTCGCGGAACAACTGGTTCCCGACGTTGCCAAAGCTGTAGAGCGCCTTGGTCTCGGTCCGAAGCAAGCCGCCTTGCGGCGCGGCTCCATGCATGCCGTTGTCTCCAAATGATCCTGTAGCCGCCAGCCTAGGGGCAGGGCGGCGGTTCATCGGGAGAAACCCGCAAAGTCACCGACACGCGGTGACTTTGCCATGCCTTTTCGGGCCGATCAGCTGCGCAGCGACTGCATGCGCTGGAGATAGCGGGCGAGCACGTCGATTTCCAGATTGACGCCGTCGCCTGCGCGCATCGTGCCGATGGTCGTCACTTCCGCAGTGTGCGGGATGATGTTCAGGGTGAAGTGGCAGGTGCCGTCCGGCTCGTCGCTCACTTCGTTGACGGTGAGGGAGATACCATCGACGGTGATCGAACCCTTGGGCGCGAGGTAGGGGGCGAGTTCCTTCGGCGCGGAGATGACGAAGCTGCGCGAATCGCCGACCGGCTCGATGCTGACCACGGTGCCGACGCCGTCGACGTGGCCGGTGACGATGTGGCCGCCCAGTTCGTCGCCCAGCTTCAGCGCCGCCTCGAGGTTCAGGTGACGGCCTTCCTGCCAGCGGTCGGGCACGGTGCGGGCCACGGATTCGGCCGAGATGTCCACCGCGAACCAGGCGTCGCCCGCCGTGCCGCCCTTGTCCACCACCGTCAGGCACACGCCCGAGCAGGCGATCGAGGCGCCCATCGCGATTCCGGCGGGGTCGAAGGGGCAGGCGATGACGGCGCGCAGGTCACCGGTCTTGCGGGCTTCGCGGATGGTGCCGACGGCGGTGACGATTCCGGTGAACATGAGCTAGCCTTCGTGAGAATTTCGCGCGTCGTAGACTTCGAGCGTGTCGCTGCCAAGCTGTCGTCGCTCGATCATCCGCCAGCGGCCATGGGCCTGCGCGAGCGAGGACAAGCCGAAATCGCCGAGGCCCGGCTTGCCGCCGAGCAGCACCGGCGCGCGGTAGATGAGCAGGCGATCGACGAGCCCTGCCGCAAGGAATGCCGTGGCCGCATGGGCGCCGCCCTCGACGAAAAGGTGCAGGACGCCCTCCATCCCGGCGATGGCCTCGGGTGAGGGCAGCGCGCGCCAGCCTTCGGGTGCCTCGCCGCGTGTCAGCACCCACCGCTCGGGGCTACGGTCCTCCAGTCCCGGCAGACGCACGTCGAGGCGGGGGTTGTCCGCCCTCAGCGTGCCGCCGCCGACGAGGATGGCGTCGGCCTGCGCGCGCATGGCGTGGGTATGGGCGCGGGCCTCGGCCCCGGTGATCCACTGGCTCTCGCCGCTCGCCAGCGCGATGCAGCCGTCGAGCGACATCGCGAGCTTGAGCGTCACTTCCGGGCGGCCGAGGCGTTTGGTGGTGAGATAGCCGGAAAGGCTCTGCTCGCAGGCGGCGCAAGGCAGGTATTCGGCCTCGATCCCGGCGGCGCGGATGCGGGCGATGCCGGCGCCCGAGGTGCGCGGATCGGGGTCCATGCAGCCGATCACCACGCGGGCGAGGCCGGATTGCGAGACGAGATCGGCGCAGGCCGGGCCGCGCTGCGACTGGTGGGCGCAGGGTTCGAGGGTGACGTAGATCGTGGCCCCGCGCGCGGCCTCTCCGGCAGCTTCGAGCGCTACGGCCTCGGCATGAGGGCGGCCGCCGGGCCGGGTCCATCCGCGTGCGATCACGCGCCCGGCCTTGACGACGATCGCGCCGACGCCCGGATTCGGCCTGCTCAGCGGGCGTGCGCGCGCGGCGAGAGCTGCGGCGGCGGCGAGCCAGCGCGCGTCGTTGCTCACTGCTGGGCGGCGTCCGGTGCCAGCTTGGGGTTGGCGATGCCGCCTGCCTTCAGGGTCTGCTCGACGCGCTCGCGGTCGGCCTTGGCCTTGGCGGCTTCCTCGGCTTCAGCTTCGCGGGCGATCTTGTCGACGTCCATGCCGGAATAGCGGCCGATCGCCTTGTAGAGATCGCGTACGTCCTTGTCTCTGCGGGCTATTTCGCGGGCGTAGGCTTCCTTGGCCTTCTGGTTGGCGACGTTCTCCGCCTCGATCTCCGCATCGGTGCGGTGTTCCTTGAGGACGGAGATCCAGGTGACCTTCGGCGGCGGGTGCGGGGCGCTGCCTTCCTGCGTAAACATCAGATAAAACACGCCAAAAGTGCACGCCGCAGACACCGCCGCGATGCGCCAGCGGTTGTGTCCAGCCTGCTTCCAGACCAGTTTGAAATCCGCGACCATGCCGGTCGGGTTTGCGTCTTTCCAGATTCCGCTGCGCTTCAACATGGTACCCATGTAGGCCCTAACGGCACCCAACGCTACCCAAACGGCACATAGAGCGACCGGCCATGCGCCTTGAGCCATCGATTGGCCTCATGAATCGACCCTTCGAAGATCGTCTTGAGGACATGATGAAACGCGGGCGAGTGATCGAAGTGGACGAGGTGGGCAACTTCGTGCGCGACCACCGAGCGGCGCACCGGATCTGGCGCCATGATCAGCCGCCAGTTGATCCGGATCGTCCCGTCATGCGCGCACGAGCCCCAGCGCCGCTGCGCGCTCGACAGGCCGAGGGCGGGGCAGGGCTGGGCGGCGCGCTCGCAATATTCGGCGAGGTCGGCGGCGAGAAGGTCCTTCGCCTCTGCCTGCAGCCAGCGCAGCACGCGCGGGGTGAGCGAACTTGCCGGGCCGCCGAGGCGCAGTTCGCCGTCGTCGACCACGGGGCGGCGCGGCGCCGTCTGGTCATGGACCACCGTGAGCGAGTCGCCCCGGAAGGTGATCGTCGTGCCGTCCCCCATCGGCGCGGCGGCGGGGAGGGCGGCTAGCTGCTTTGCCAGCCAGTCGCGACGGCTTTGGGCGAAAGCGATGGCTTCGGCGGTGCGGGTCCAGCGCGGGACCGAGATGCGCACTTCGCTGCCGTCGGGCGCGAGGCGCATGGTCATGCGGCGGGCGCGTTCGAGATGGCGGATCACGATCGGCAGGGCGCGGTCGCCCACTTCGACGACCGGCTCTTCGCGCGGGTCGCGCCGCAGCCAGTCGAGCATCGCGTTCAGCGCTTGGGCTCCGGCAGGACGTCCCACGGCGCGCTGCCGTCCTCGACCTCCCACTCTTCCTCATCGTCGCCGTAGGGCCAGACGATGTGCTGTTCGAGCGGCCCTGCCACCGTCTCGGAGATCACCTTGCCCGCCACCGACATGCCCGCTTCGTGGATCGTGTCGCGGCTGCCGCTGATCAGATAGTGCCATTCGGGCAGCGGGTCGCCGTCGGCGCGCAGGCGGTAGGCGCAGCTGGGCGGCAGCCAAGCGTAGCGGCCCGCGCTATCGGGCGTCAGCTTCAGGCAGTCGGGCACGAAGCTGCGGCGGTTGGCATAGTCGCTGCACTGCGCGGTCTTGAGGTTGAGCAGCTTGCAGGCGACGTTGGTGTGGTAGATCTCGCCGGTATCCTCGTCCTCGACCTTGTGCAGACAGCACTGGCCGCAGCCGTCGCACAGCGCTTCCCACTCATCGCGGGTCAGGCGGTCGAGGGGCAGTTCCCAGAAAGGTTTCTGGCCGCTCACTTCACCCACTTTTCAAGCTCGGCCTCGACCGCCTTGCGGCCCTGGTCGGAGGGCAGCATGGCGATCGGCTTGCCGTTGGGGTCGAACAGATAGGTGATGCGAACGTGATCCATCAGGTAGCCGCCGGGGGTGTCGGAGCCCTTCTTGTAATAGATCGCGAAGGCCTTTGCAGCACTGTCGATCTGCTGCGGTGTACCCGTGAGGCCGAGCAGCTTCGGGCCGAATGCCGAGGTCCACTGGCCGATGATCTCGGGCGTGTCGCGCTTGGGATCGACGGTGATGAAGATCGGCTGCACTTTCGCCGCCTTCGCGGGCTCTCGCTTCGCGAAAGCGTCGAAGCCGCGCATCGTTTCCTGCATGTCGAGCGGGCAGACGTCGGGGCAGAAGGTGTAGCCGAAGTAGACGATTCGCCAGCGGCCCTTGAAGCTGTCCCAGGTGACCGGCTTGTTGTCCTTGTCCACCAAGGTGAACGGCCCGCCGATGGCCGCGCCTTCAAGCGGCGGACGCTCTCCTGAAGGCTGCTGCGAGCAGGCGGACAGCGACAGCCCCGCCAGCAATACGAGTGCAAGGGGAGCGAGACGACGTGCAAGGTATGTCATGGCGCCCACGCTCATGACCTGCTAGACGCCTCCATGCAAGGCGCGGATGGCGGGGCGCGCGTAAAGACCTGTGGTGGAAGGACGTTAGAAGTGCTGAAGATGACGATACGCCGCGTTGTGGGCCTTTCTCGCATGGTCCTCAAGGTGGCTGTTCCCGTGTTCGCGATGAGCCTGCTGATGACCTCGCCCGCCCGCGCCGACTTCTCGGAAGGGTACAAGTTCCTCGAAGCGGTGAAGAAGAAGGAAGGCGACAAGGTCGAGGAGGCGATCATGAAGTCCTCCCAGATCATCAACGCCAAGGACGTCACCACCGGCGAGGGCGCGTTGCACATCGTCACCGCGCGCCGCGACCTGACCTGGCTGAACTACCTCATTGCCAAGGGCGCCAACGTCAACACCACCGACGATCGCGGCCGCAGCCCGCTGGAGCTGGCGGTGAACCTCGGCTGGCGTGAAGGCGCGCAGCTGCTGCTCGACCAGAAGGCCAGCCCCGATACCTCCAACGATGCGGGCGAGACGCCGCTGATCTTCGCGGTCCACCGCAAGGACCTGCAACTGACCAAGGCGCTGCTCGAAGCGGGCGCCAATCCCGATCGTTCCGACAATTCCGGCCGCAGCGCGCGTGACTATGCCAAGATCGAAGGCGGCAGCGCGCAGTTGATGTCGGTGATCGAGACTTATGGCAAGAAGGGCGCGAAGACCGCCAAGCCGGTCTACGGCCCGACCTTCTGAGGACGTTGGAAATGACGCAAGAAGCCGCCTCGCTCGACGAACTGCGCCTGCAACTGGCCCCGCTGGTGGCCGATGCCGCGGTGTTCGACGGCTGGACTGCAGACGCGGTCGCCTCGGCTGCCGCGTCGGCCGGTGTCGATCCGGCGCTGGCGGCTTATGCCTTCCGCGACGGGGCGATGGCGATGATCTCGGCGTGGATCGGGCATGTCGACGCGACGATGACGGCTTCGGTCGGCGGGGGTGCGCTGTCCAACCTTTCGATCCGCGAGCGTATCCGCCGCCTTGTCTGGGCGCGACTGGAGGCCGTGGCGGGGCGCGAGGAAGCGCTGCTGCGGGCTCTGACGATCATGGCGATGCCGCAGAACATCGCCGCTTCGACCCGGCTGGGCTGGCGCAGCGCCGATGCCATGTGGCGGCTCGCGGGTGATACCGCGACGGACTACAACCACTACACCAAGCGCGCGATCCTGAGCGGTATTTATGCGGCCACGCTCCATGCCTTCGCGCGCGACACCAGCGAGGACAAGGCCGAGACGCGCGCCTTTCTCGACCGCCGCATCGCCGGGATCATGCGCTTCGAGAAGGCCAAGTCGCAGCTGCTGCGCAAGCCCGATGAGCGATTCAGCATGACCCGCCTGCTCGGCCGGATGCGGTATCCGGCGCGCTGACCGTGGAATCCTCCCTGTCGCGCAGCGATGGGGAGGGGGACCGCCCGCGCAGCGGGTGGTGGAGGGGTAAGGGCAGGCAAGCCCCCTCCGTCACCGACTTCGTCGGCGCCACCTCCCCATCGCTGCGCGACAGGGAGGATTTGCAGGTATCGTTTCAAATCCTTGCCCCCGCCAAAACCCCTACTTTCGCTATTGCGATCCGGTTGCAATTAAGGGTGTTATCTGGCACCGCGCCAGCATGACTCTCGATATGCTTCCTATCGGCCGGTCCGCGCGCATAGTCGCCGTGCACTGGCCCGCGCTCGTCCAGGAAGAGGCGCGCAGGCTCCGCGCCCTGGGCTTGGAGGAGGGCGCCAGGATCGCGGTGTCGCATCGCGGCATCCTGGGCGGGCGCGACCCCATCGCCATTACCGTTGGCCGCATGACCGTGGCCGTGCGCCGCGCCCATGCCGCCGCGATGGAGGTCGAGGAACTGTGAGCCGTCAACGCAAGGTCGCGCTCGTCGGCAACCCCAATGCGGGCAAGAGCGCGCTGTTCAACGCGCTGACCGGCGCGCGCCAGAAGATCGCCAATTATCCCGGCGTCACCGTCGAGCGCAAGTCGGGCCGCTTCGTGCTGCCCACCGGGGAGCCGGTGGAGATGACCGACCTTCCCGGCGCCTACGGCCTCGACCCGACCAGCCCGGACGAGGAAGTGACCGCCAAGGTCATCGCCGGGCACTTCCCCGGCGAGGCCGCGCCCGACGTGCTGGTGGTGGTGCTAGACGCCTCGAACCTCGAACAGCATCTCGTCTTCGCGCAGGAACTGCTGGCGCTGGGCAAGCCCACCGTCGTCGCGCTCAACATGGTCGATCTGGCGGAGCGTGACGGGCTGGTGCTCGACGCCGCCGTGCTGGCCGAGGAACTGGGCGTCCCCGTCATCCCGACCGTCGCCGTGCGCCGCCGCGGCCTTGCCGAACTGGGCGAGGCGATCGCGAACGCCGGCGAGCGGCATCCGGGGCCGGGCCTGACCGCCCTCGGACAGACCGAACGCCGCGTCGCCGCGCATGCCATGGCGGATGCGGCGATCCTCTCGGAATCGAAGCGTCATCGCCTGCATGCGAAGCTGGACCAGCTGCTGCTGAACCCGTGGGTCGGCCCGGTGATCCTGCTGGCGATCCTCTTCGTGGTGTTCCAGGCGGTCTTCGCCTGGGCGACGCCGTTCGCCGATGCGCTCGATGCGGGCGTCAGTGCGCTGCACGACGGCGTCAAGGCCGCGCTTCCGCCAAGCCTGCTGCGCGATCTGCTGACGGACGGCGTGATCGCGGGCGTGGGCTCGGTGATCGTGTTCCTGCCGCAGATCGTCATCCTCTTCGCCTTCATCCTCGCCATGGAGGCATCGGGCTACATGGCCCGCGCCGCGTTCCTGATGGACCGCATGATGGCGAGCGTCGGCCTTTCGGGGCGCAGCTTCATCCCGCTGCTCTCCAGCTTTGCCTGCGCCATTCCGGGCATCATGGCGACGCGCTCGATCACCGACCCCAAGGACCGGCTGACGACGATCCTGATCGCGCCGCTGATGACCTGCTCGGCGCGCCTGCCGGTCTATGCGGTGATCATCGCCGCGTTTATCCCGCATACCAGCGTGTGGGGCGGGATCGGCCTGCAGGGGCTGGTGCTGTTCACGCTCTATGTCGTGGGCGTGGTCGGGGCCATGGTCGTGGCGCTGCTGCTGCGCAGTTCGATGACCAAGGGCGCCGCTTCGGGCTTCATCATGGAGCTGCCCAAGTACCAGATGCCGCGCCTCAAGGACATGGCGATCGGCCTGTGGCAGCGCGCGTGGATATTCCTGCGCCGTGCGGGCACGATCATCTTCATGGTCACGGTCGTGCTGTGGGTCATGCTCAACTTCCCGAAGGCCGGGCCGGGCGAGAGCCAGGTCGACGCCTCGATCGCGGGCAAGGTGGCGAACGGGCTGGCCTACGTGGTGGAGCCGATCGGCTTCAACCGCGATATGGCGCTGGCGTTGATCCCGGCGATGGCCGCACGTGAAGTGGCGGTGTCCTCGCTGGCGACGACCTACGCGGTGGACGCGGGTGACGATGAGGACGAGCAGGCTCTGGAACTCGGCGACCAGCTCAAGCGGCGCTGGACCCTGCCGATGGCGCTGGCGTTCCTGGCGTGGTTCGTGTTCGCGCCGCAGTGCATGTCGACGATCGCAGTGACCCGGCGCGAGACCAACGGCTGGAAGTGGCCGACGTTCATGCTCGCGTACCTGTTCGGGCTGGCCTATATTTCGGCAGGTGCGACGTACTGGATCGCGGTGGCGGCGGGGCTCTAGCTGGGGAAATCGCCTCGGTTTAACTGGCCCCGGCCCCTGTCGATGGGCTAACCCGTCCGCCAGATTCGAAACGAAAGCGATTCCCGCATGGCAGGCAGCGTCAACAAGGTCATCATCGTCGGCAACCTGGGGGCCGACCCCGAGGTAAAGTCGTTCCAGAACGGCGGCCGCATCGCCAACCTGCGCATTGCGACCTCCGAAAGCTGGAAGGACCGCGCCACCGGCGAGCGCAAGGAACGTACCGAGTGGCACTCGGTCGTGCTCCAGAGCGACGGCCTCGTCGGCGTCGCCGAGCGCTTCCTGCGCAAGGGCTCGAAGGTCTACATCGAAGGCCAGCTGCGCACCCGCAAGTGGCAGGACCAGAACGGCAACGACCGCTACACCACCGAAGTATCGGTCGGCGGCGTCGGCGGCGTGCTGACCATGCTTGACGGTGCGCCGGGCGGCGGCGGTGGCCAGCGCGGCGGCGGCGGTGGCGGCGGCTGGGGCGAGGGTGGTTCCTCGGGCGGCGGCTTCGGCGGCGGCCAGCGCTCGGGCGGAGCATCGCGCGGCGGTGACGAATGGGGCGGCGGTTCCTCCGGTGGCTCTGCGGGCGGCAGCGAATGGGGCCGCACCGGCGGTTCCTCGGGCGGCTCGTCCGGCGGTTCCGGCGGCGGCTTCGGCGACGACCTCGACGACGACATCCCGTTCTGACCGTCTTTCGCCGCACGCGGCGAGAAGCTGACAGTTCTTACAGACCGCCTCGGAAGCACGCCGCTTCCGGGGCGGTTTCGTCATGCCCTTCGCGATCTTTCCAGGGCCACCGGACGAAATCCGCAAAAAGTCCTTTACGTAACAGTCAAGCTGCGCAATTGGCCTTTCTGCTAATGCATACGATTCGCATTAGCGTAAGGGGAACCGATTATGCTTCGTAGTTTTGCCGCCCGCGCGCTTGGCGGCGTGTCCGCTGTCGCCTTCTTCGTCGCCGCTCCGGCCGATGCGCAGGACGCTGCCGCCAGCGGCACCGACAAGGACACGCAGGCCGGCGAATTCCTCGGCACGATCGACATCGGCGAGAGCACCCGCGCCATCCAGACCGATACCGCGACGCCGATCACCGTGATCGACCGCGAGGAAATCGAGGACCGCCAGGCCTCCACCATCGCCGAACTGCTGGACTCGGTGCCGGGCGTCACGCTCATCAACGGCTCGACCCCGATCGGCTCGGGCATCAACATCCGCGGTTTCGGCGCCAACGGCACCTATGGCACCGACCAGAAGGTCGCCTTCGTAGTCGACGGCGCCACCACCGGTTCGGAAGAGATCTACCGCGTGGGTACGCAGCTGTTCACCGATCCGCTGCTCTACAAGAGCGCGCAGGTGATCCGCGGCACCGTGGGCAGTTTCGAATGGGGTTCGGGCATCATCGGCGGCGTCGTGCTGCTGGAGACCAACGACGCCTCCAGCGTCCTGCACGGCAAGACCGGGATCACCGTCAGCCAGACTGTCTCGGGCCAGACCAACGGCAACGGCTTCGCGACCTCCACCACCGTCGCGGCGATGCCGACCGAGCAGTTCGAGTTCCTTGCCAACTACACCTGGCGCACCCAGAGCACGCAGCAGGACGGCCACGGCGACGACATCGGTAACAGCAGCTTTGATCTGCCCAGCTTCCTCGTGAAGGGCGCGTTCCATTTCGGCGCCGACAACGCCCACACCATCGCCGCCAGTTTCAATCAGACGACCACCAGCGACCGTGACGTGCCATATGACAGCTTCGGCACTACCGCGGGCGTGTTCGGCAACGTCGATCGTGACACCAAGAGCCAGGTGCTGACGGGGTCCTACGGCTACAAGCCGGTCGACAACGATGCGGTCAACCTGCAGCTGCTCTACACTTATGCCAATCAGGAGATCGACCAGAGCGCCGTTGGCGTGCCGATCTCGGGTGTGCTCGATGCCGATCACCGCTACGAGACCTCGAAGATCACGCTGAAGAACGCCGCGCTGTTCTCGACCGGGCCGATCCGCCACAACCTGCACTTCGGCGTCGAGTACATCCACAAGAAGCGCGCCGACGCCAGCAGCGCGCCGGGCGGCATCGACAACCGCATGGCCGCCTTCGCGGTGGACGAGATCGGCCTGTTCAAGGGCTTCACGCTGAGCCCGGCGATCCGCTGGGAAACCTCGAACATCAAGTCCAACCGCACCGGCACGCCGGTATCGTACAACAATCAGGCATGGATGGGCGGCGTCTCGGCCCGCTATGAACTGCCGTTCGGTCTGGCCGTGTTCGGCAGCTGGGCGCGCACGCGCAACCTGCCGATCATCGACGACCTCGACAACGCCACGTACATGAACCAGCCCGAAAAGAGCCGGACCTGGGAAGCGGGCGGCTCGTTCGACCGCACCGACCTGCTCGGCAAGGGCGATCACCTTGCGGTCAAGGTCAACTACTACGACACCGAACTGACCGACAACACCGCCTACTCCGGCGTGCGCGAGGTCTACCTCGACGGCTTCGAGATCGAGGCGTCCTATGCCACCGCAAGCGGCATCTACTTCGACTTCAACGCCACCATCCCGGACGGCCAGCGCCTGCGCACCACCGGCGTCATCGACGACTGGACCAACCTGCCGCAGAAGACCTACATGCTTTCGGCGGGCAAGCGCTTCGGCACGCTGTTCGACATGCGCTGGGAGACCACCCTCGCCGAAGACCTCGACATCAACGGCACCGAGCACAAGGGCTTCGACGTCCACAACATGCGCGCCACGATCACGCCCAGCGGCGGCATCTTCGAAAACGTCGCGCTGCGCCTGAGCGTCGAGAACATCTTCGACACCTATTACCAATCGGCGCTCTCCACGCGCCCGGCGGTGGGGCGCAATTTCAAGGCCGCCCTCTCGAAGATGTTCTGAGGGGGGCGAGGCGACCATGGCTTACTGGATGGGCAGATCCGAGTTCGGGACAGGTTCGTTCGCGCGGATCGACCTGAACGCCATGGCCGCCTCGGTCACCGCGCATGCCGTGGTGGCGGCGCTTCTGATCTTCACCTGGGGCGAGACGGTGCTGGCGGAGGGGGGAACCCGCTCCCGCCTCGTCAGCATCGACCTCTCCATGCGCGAGGGCGGACCCGGCCCGAAGATGCAGCCACTCGCCGAGGCGCAAAAGCCGCAGGCAGTGGCGCCGCCTGAAGAGGTTCCCTCGCAGGCCATCGCTGCCGAGCCGAAGGCTGCCGCGAAGGCTCTGCCGGAACCGGCGGAGCAGGCAGGCGGCGGCGGACAGGGCCGCACGGGCGAGGGCACCGCCGCAACGACGACCCGCCAAATGCCGGTGGCCAAGCTGATCCCCGCAGCTGCGCTCGTCACTCCGGTCGTTGCCGCACCCGGCCCGCAGGCGCGCCCGGCGGCGACCGGGGCGCAAAGCGCCGCGGAGGCTCAGGGAAAGGGTGGCAGCGGCGGCGGTAATACCGATCAGGCGGGCAATTCCGCCGTCAGCAATTTCAGCGGCCGCGTCTACCAGCACCTCAAGCGCTACCAGCGCGGCAACACCATCGGCGCGGGTGAAGTGCTGATCGCCTTCACCGTCGAGGCGAACGGCGCCGCGCGCGGGGTCCGCGTGGCGCGCACTTCGGGTTCCTCGCGCTTCGATCACGAGGCGATGGCGCTTGTGCGCCGCGCCTCGCCGTTCCCGCGTCCGCCGGACGGCGAGGCGCACAGTTTCACTTTCGAGATCACCGGACAATGATGAGGACCGCTTCGACCATGACCAGATTTACCCCAGGCATCGCCGCGCTGCTGTGTGCGGCCAGCATCGCGCCCTGTATTGCTCCGGGCGCCGCGCTCGCCCATACCTCGTACCTTCTGCCCAAGGTCTTCGCGGCCAATACCGAGCGGATGGTGACGGTGGAATCGGCCTTCGCCGAGCAGTTCTTCCACCCCGAAGTGCCAGTGGATTCCAGCGACTACCACGTCGTCCTGCCGGACGGATCGCGCGGCAACTTCCAGTCGATCACCCCGCTCAAGCAGATGGTGGTGCTGGAAAGCGCGCTCGATGCCGAGGGGACCTATCGCTTCACCACCGGCGTGCGCCTCGGCCGGGTGGGCAAGAGCGCGCTGGTCGGCGGCAAGTGGCAGCCGGTCCACGGCGAAGTGCCCAAGGACGCCGCTCAAGTCCGCACCAGCCAGACCGAGACCGTCGCCGACGCCTATGTCTCCAAGAAGCAGCCGACCCGCGCGCCCGTCGATGTGGCCATCGGCCGCCTGCGCATCCAGCCGGTGACGCACCCGAGCGAGCTTTATGTCGACACTCCATTCACGCTCAATGTATTGTTCGACGGCAAGCCGATGGCCGCGCAGGACCTGGAGTTGGACCGGGGCGGCGCGGACTATGAAGAGGCGGTCAGCCACCGTCAGGTCAGGACCGACGCGCAGGGCAAGGCCGTCATCAAGTTCGACCGCCCTGGCACTTACGTCCTGATGACCCGCCACCGCGCAGAGGCGCCCGCAGGCTCGGGTACGGACGAGCGCAGCTACACGACCTCGCTCACGTTCCAGGTCGAAGAGTGATCCCGATTTCCAGTTCAACGGAGAAGACCATGACCAAGACACACCTTATTGCGGGCTTCGTGCTCGCCCTCACGGCCAGTCAGGGCGCTTTCGCCCAGTCGGCAGAGGAGCGCCGCGCCGCTCCCGGCCACGGCAAGGAAGCGTTCCTGCGCGAGAATGACGCCGACCACGACGGCCGCGTCACCGCCGCCGAATTCGCGGCCGCCCGCGCCGCCAAGTACCGCACCTTCGACCTCGATGGCGACGGCAAGGTGAGCGAGGCGGACTACGTCGGCGAGTTCACCGGCCGCTTCAGCAAGGACAAGCCGGCGCCTGCCAAAGTACCGGAAGGCCAGGTCAAGCAGGCGCATGTGCGCTTTGGCGTGCTCGACACCGACAAGGACGGCAACCTGACGCTGGAAGAGTTCAACGCCTCGGGCGAGCGGATGTTCGAGCGGCTCGACACCAATGGCGACGGCGTCGTCGATGCGGCGGACACTTCGGGTTCGTATTGATCCTGAGCGTTTAAAACACTTCCGTCATCCCCGCCTTCGCGAGGATGACGGAGGCAGGTTCGGCGACGGTCAGGCGTTGGCGGTAAGGCTCTCTGCCAATCCGCGCTCAAGCGCCTCCGTCAGCTTATCAAGCGTCACCGCCAGCCGTTCGTCCAGCAGGGCGAGCAGTTCGGTCCAGCCCGACAGGCCCTCCAGTTCGCCCGCGCCGTCGGATACGCCGCGCAGGCCGATCATCGGCACGCCGAACCGCTGGCACGCGCGCAGTACCGCGTAAGTCTCCATATCGACGAGGTCGGCTTCGATCGCCTCGTAGTCATCGCCGCCGACGACATCGCCACCGGTGGAAAGCGAGGCGCACGGCACGTCCGGCAGGGGCGTGGGCAGGGGCAGCACGGCGGGATGGTCGGCGAACGGGGTGATGCCCTTGGCGAAGCCGAGGCGCGATGCGTCGATGTCGCGCCACGATACGCTTTCGATCTGGTAGATCTCCCCAAGCCGGCAACGCCGCGATCCGGCCGAGCCCAGCGTCACCACGAGGTCCGGCAGCTCTCCTGCGGCCTCCAGTTGCTGAAGGCATGCGGTTGCGACGATGGCCGCCTCTACCGGCCCAACGCCGGTCATCAGCGGTGTTATCCGCGCCCGGAGATGCGGGCCGTACTCATGGTCGAGCGCCATGACGAACAGCACCTGCATTCCCGCTATCGATGTCGGCTTCACACTTTGCTCCCGCGCATTGGGAATCACCGTTCATGAACGGCTTGATTTCCGGACCGGTGCCGTGTCAGGTCGTGCGATGCAAGCCCACACCCGTTCGATCATCGCCGCAGCCGCCTTCGCCGTCCTGACCGGCAAGAAAGCGGCAGGGATCTACGACCACTCCGTGCGCCGTGACCTCCAGATCGCCGCCGAGTTCCGCGAAGGTCGCCTGCAGGGCTTCGACGGCACGCGCGGCGTCAAGTTCGGCGGAACCCTGCCCGAGATCTATGACGAGGGGGATAAGACTTTCGTCTCCATGGAACTCGACGATGCGCAGGTCAAAGGCTACGACCGCGCCTCATCGACCTTCTTCGCCGCGCGGGTAGAGGATGGGCTGGTGCAGGTCTACGACTACGGGCAGGGCGCGTGGTTCGCCTACGATGTGCAGGATCCGCAGGCGCCCGGCGCCTATCACCGCGCCGCCGATCCGGCCTAGACCTTCCCGGGCGCTGGGGGCGCCTTCGCGGCCTCGCGCTTTTCCAGGTGCTTCTTGAGCGCATAGCCGCCCACAGCCGCCGCGACGAGGCCGACCGGCCCCAGCCGCCGCAGCACGCTCGTTGCGGCGACGCCGAGGACCGCACCGCCGGTGCCGTCGATACCACGCACGTGCTGCGCCACCTGACTGCCTGCGACCGCACCCAAAATCTTGCCGAGCATTTCCTGTCTCCTTTGCAGAAGGAAGGAACGGCACGGGTCTTTGTTCCGCTCCCGGATCGCGCAAAAATCGGCGTTTCATACGCAAATACTATGCGGCTGCGGGGTTGCCCGTCTCGAATTCCAACGCCGCTCCATCCTAATGGCTCTGCTGCATTCGACTCGTTTCGCACTTGTCGCGACATGAGCTTGCAGGAGCATTACCCATGCAGGACATCCTCTGGATCGGCCTGACCCTCGCGTTGCTGGCGGCTAGCCTCGGCTATGTCCGCCTGTGCGACAAGGCATGAGGGGCAGACGGACATGACCATCGATCTGTGGCTGGCAGGTTTCACCGCCATCGCCCTTCTCGTCTACCTCGTCGCCGTGCTCGCACGGCCCGAGCGGTTCTGAGGGGGCGCCGACATGACCTTTCAGGGATGGCTGTTCATCGCAGCCTTCGTCGGCATCCTGCTGACGCTCGCCAAGCCGATGGGGCTCTGGCTCCATGCGCTGTACGAAGGCCGCCGCACGCCGCTTCATGCCGTGCTCGGCCCGGTCGAGCGCGGCTTCTACAGGCTTTCGGGCATCGATCCGGACGAGGACCAGCCGTGGCATCGCTATGCGGTGCACATGCTGGTTTTCAACGCGGCGCTGCTGCTGCTGACTTACGCGGTGCTGCGCCTGCAGGGCGTGCTGCCGCTCAATGGCCTCGGCTATGCTGGCGTCGGCGCGGACGGGGCGTTCAACACCGCCGTCAGCTTCACCACCAACACCAACTGGCAGTGGTACGTGGGCGAGGCGGTAATGAGCAATCTGTCGCAGATGTTCGGGCTGACGATCCACAACTTCCTCTCCGCCGCGACCGGCATCGCGCTCGCCTTCGCGTTCTTCCGCGGCTTCGCGCGTCGCAGTGCAGAAGGTATCGGCAACTTCTGGGCCGACATGACGCGCGTGACCCTCTACCTGCTGCTGCCGATCTGCGTGGTCTATACCGTGTACCTGATCGCCAGCGGCGTGCCGCAGACGCTGGCCGCATCGGTCGACGTTGCAACGCTCGAAGGCGTGAAGCAGACCCTCGCGCTTGGCCCTGTCGCCTCGCAGGAGGCGATCAAGATGCTGGGCACCAATGGTGGCGGCTTCTTCAACGCCAATTCGGCGCATCCGTTCGAGAACCCGAGCGCGATGACCAATCTCGTCCAGATGCTGTCGATCTTCGTGATCGGCACCGGCCTGACCTGGTGCTTCGGCAAGGCGGTGGGCAACACCCGGCAGGGCTGGGCGATCCTTGCGGCGATGATGACGATCTTCCTGATCGGCACTGCCGTCGTCTACTGGCAGGAAGCGAGCGGCAACCCGATCCTCCATCACCTCGGCGTCGGCGCCAATGGCATGGAGGGCAACATGGAGGGCAAGGAAGTCCGTTTCGGCGTGGTGGCGTCGGCGCTGTTCTCCGTGGTCACCACGGCGGCGAGCTGCGGTGCGGTCAATGCCATGCATGACAGCTTCACCGCGCTGGGCGGCATGATCCCGCTGTTCAACATCCAGCTGGGCGAGGTCGTGATCGGCGGCGTCGGCGCGGGCATTTACGGGTTCCTGCTGTTCGCCATCCTCGCCGTCTTCGTGGCGGGCCTGATGGTGGGCCGCACGCCCGAATACGTCGGCAAGAAGATCGAGAGCCGTGAGGTCAAGCTGGCCGTTCTTGCGATCGCGGTGCTGCCGCTCATCATTCTGGGCATGACGGCGATCGCCTCGGTGCTGCCTGCCGGCCTTGCCGGGCCGCTCAACAAGGGGCCGCACGGGTTCTCCGAGATACTCTATGCCTTCACCAGCGCGGTGGGCAACAACGGCTCGGCCTTCGCGGGCCTGAGCGCGGGCACGCCGTTCTACAACGGCATGCTGGGCGTCGCCATGTGGCTCGGCCGGTTCTTCGTGATCATTCCGATGCTGGCGATCGCGGGTAGCCTCGCCGCCAAGAAGTACACCCCTGAGACCGCAGGCAGCTTCCCGACCACGGGCCTGCTGTGGACGGGGCTGCTGATCGGCATCGTGCTGATTGTCGGCGGCCTGACCTTCCTGCCCAGCCTCGCCCTTGGCCCCATCGCCGATCATCTCGCGATGATCCGTGGCCAGCTTTTCTGAGGACTTTCCCATGTCCAGATCCGAAACCAGATCGCTGTTCACGGCGGACCTGATCGTCCCCGCCATCGGCGATGCCTTCCGCAAGCTCGACCCGCGCGAGCTGATCCGCAATCCGGTGATGTTCACCACCGCTGTCGTCGCGGTGCTGCTGACCGTGTTGTTGATCGTCGGCCACGACGGGCTCGACGCAGGCTTCAAGATCCAGCTCGTGCTGTGGCTGTGGCTGACGGTGCTGTTCGGCACTTTCGCCGAGGCGCTGGCCGAAGGGCGCGGCAAGGCGCAGGCCGCCAGCTTGCGCGCGACCAAGGCCGAAGTCACCGCCAAGCGGTTGAAGGGAGACGGTTCGCGCTTCGACACCGTCGCCGCCAGCCTGCTGAAGAAGGACGATGTCGTCCTCGTCCAGACCGGAGACCTGATCCCCTCGGACGGCGAAGTCGTTGCCGGTGTCGCCTCGGTCAACGAGGCCGCAATCACCGGCGAGAGCGCTCCCGTCATCCGCGAGGCGGGCGGGGACCGCTCGGCGGTGACCGCGGGCACCCGCGTCATCTCGGACGAGATCCGCATGCGCGTCACGGTGAACCCGGGACAGGGCTTCCTCGACCGGATGATCGCGCTGGTTGAAGGCGCCGAGCGACAGAAGACCCCCAACGAGATCGCGCTGACCTTGCTGCTGGTGGGCCTGACGATCATCTTCCTGATCGCCGTCGCCACAATCCCCGGCTTTGCCAGCTATGCGGGCGGCTCGGTGCCGGTCTCGATCCTCGCCGCGCTGCTCATCACCCTGATCCCGACGACGATCGCGGCGCTGCTCTCGGCTATCGGCATCGCGGGCATGGACCGGCTGGTGCGTTTCAACGTGCTGGCCAAGTCCGGCCGCGCGGTGGAGGCGGCGGGCGACATCGACGTGCTGCTGCTCGACAAAACCGGTACCATCACCGTTGGCGACCGCCAGGCCAGCGAGTTCCGCACGGTGGGCGGCGTGAGCATGAGCGAACTCGCTGAAGCCGCGCTGATCGCCAGCCTCGCCGACGAGACGCCGGAAGGCCGCTCAATCGTGGTGCTGGCGCGAGAGAAGTTCGGCCAGACCGCATCCGTGCTTCCCGAGGGCGCCGAAGTGATCCCCTTCACCGCGCAAACCCGTATCTCCGGCGTCAACACCGGCGGGCGCGTGATCCAGAAGGGCGCGGTGCAGGCGATCCTTGCCGCCAACCCCGGTGCGGGCGCGACGGCTGCCGCCACCGAACTGCGCCGCATCGCCGACGAGATCGGCCGCGCGGGCGGTACGCCGCTGGCAGTCGCCGTGGACGGCAGGCTGCTGGGCGCGATCTTCCTCAAGGACATCGTCAAGGCCGGCATCCGCGAGCGCTTCGGCGAACTGCGCGCGATGGGCATCCGCACCGTCATGATCACCGGCGACAACCCGCTGACGGCGGCCTCGATCGCGGCGGAATCGGGGGTGGACGACTTCCTCGCCGAAGCCACGCCGGAGGACAAGCTGGCGCTGATCCGCAAGGAGCAGCAGGGCGGCCGCCTCGTCGCCATGTGCGGCGACGGCACCAACGACGCCCCCGCGCTGGCGCAGGCGGACGTCGGCGTCGCCATGAACACCGGCACCCAGGCCGCGCGCGAGGCGGGCAACATGGTCGACCTCGACAGCGACCCGACCAAGCTGATCGAGGTAGTGGGCCTGGGCAAGCAGCTGCTGATGACGCGCGGCGCGCTCACCACGTTCTCGGTGGCGAACGACGTGGCGAAATACTTCGCGATCATTCCCGCGATGTTCGTGGCGCTCTATCCGGGCCTTGGCGTGCTCAACGTGATGGGGCTGTCCAGCCCGCAGAGCGCGATCCTGTCCGCGATCATCTTCAACGCACTGATCATCCCCTGCCTCGTGCCGCTGGCGCTCAGGGGTGTGACCTACAAGCCGATGGGCGCGGGTCCGCTGCTCGCGCGCAACCTCGCGGTCTACGGACTTGGCGGCCTGATCGCGCCGTTCATCGGCATCAAGCTCATCGACCTTGCCGTGGGCGGGCTGGGTCTGGCGTGAGGCAGGTTCCGGGGCTTCGACAGGCTCAGCCTGAGCGAAGTCCCCGGAAACAAGAAACTCCCTGATTCCGCTCAGGCTGAGCCTGTCGAAGCCCCCGAGGCGGGGCGCAGGCTTACAGGAGACAGACAATGACCAACGACATCAC
Source organism: Novosphingobium sp. FG90 (assembly GCF_057808725.1). Lineage (NCBI taxonomy): Bacteria > Pseudomonadati > Pseudomonadota > Alphaproteobacteria > Sphingomonadales > Sphingomonadaceae > Novosphingobium > Novosphingobium sp. FG90. The sequence goes on along the minus strand of NZ_JBMDIO010000023.1, from coordinate 15,974 downwards.
ATCCTCCCTGCGCCCGGCGATCGTCATGACCGGCCTTTTCGCGGCCCTGCTCGGCGTGGCCTACCCTCTGGCGATGACCGGGATCGGTCAAACGATTTTCCCCCATCAGGCGAACGGTAGCCTCGTTACCGAAAGCGGCAGGGTGATCGGCTCCACCGTGGTCGGCCAGGCCTTCACTTCGGAGCGCTACTTCGACACCCGGCCTTCGGCGGCGGGGGATGGCTATGACGGCCTTGCCTCCTCGGGCTCCAACCTCGGCCCCACTTCGCAAGCGCTGCACGATCGTGTCGAGGGGCAGGTCGGCAAGATGAGGGCGGCTGAGCCCGGCAAGGCGATTCCCTCAGACATGGTGACCACCTCGGGATCGGGCCTGGATCCCGACATCACGCCAGAGGCCGCCCTGTATCAAGTGGACCGCATTGCCCGCGTCCGCCATCTCGAACCCGAGGCGCTGAGGCGTCTCGTCGGCGGGAGCATCGAGGAGCCTGTACTGGGTTTCATCGGGGAACGCCGGGTCAATGTGTTCGAACTCAATCGACGACTGGATGCACTTGGCGCTAAGCCCAATCCGTGAACGATCGCGTCAACGACTCTGGCCGCCCTTCGCCCGAAGCCCTCCTGCGTGCCGCCGCGCAGGAGGGTCGTGGCCGTCTCAAGATATTCCTCGGCGCCGCGCCGGGCGTCGGCAAGACCTGGGAGATGCTGACCGAAGCGCATCAGCGGCGGGACGGCGGCGCGGACGTGGTCGTCGGTGTCGTGGAAACACACGGGCGGCGCGAGACCGAGGCGCTGGTCCATGGGCACGAGGTGATCGCCCGCCGCGAGGTCGACCATGCCGGGCACAGCCTTGGCGAGATGGACATCGACGCCATCCTCGCCCGCCATCCCCAACTGGTCCTCGTGGACGAACTGGCGCACACCAATGCCCCCGGGAGCCGCCATCCCAAACGCTATCAGGACGTGGAGGAACTGCTTGATGCCGGGATCGACGTCTATTCGACGCTCAACATCCAGCACGTCGAGAGCCTGAACGACGTCGTCGCCTCCTTCACCCGTGTCCGCGTGCGCGAGACGGTGCCGGACTCGATCCTCGAACAGGCGGAGATCGAGGTCGTCGACATCCCGCCCGACGAACTGATCGAGCGCCTGAAGGACGGCAAGGTCTATATCCCGCACGAGGCGACGCGCGCGCTCGGGCACTTCTTTTCCAAGTCCAACCTCACCGCGCTGCGCGAACTGGCGCTGCGCCGCGCCGCGCAGGCGGTGGACGCGCAGATGCTGGAACACTTGCGCGCCAATGCTCTGGCAGGCAGCTTCGCGGTGGGCGAACGGATCGTCGTGGCGGTCAGCGAGCATCCCCAGGCCGCCGGCCTCGTCCGCGCGGGTAAGCGCATGGCCGATGCGCTGCGCGCGCCCTGGACTGCCGTTCACATCGAGACCCGGCGCGACCGCCATTTCACCGATGGCGAGCGCCGGCAACTGGCCGACACGCTGGCGCTCGCCTCGCGTCTCGGCGCTTCCACCGCCAGCATTCCCGCCGCCAGCGTGATCGAGGGGCTGGCCGGCTACGCCCGGGAAGCGCGCGCGACACAGATCGTGATCGGCAAGTCGAGCCGCTCATGGTGGTTCGAGGCGCGGCACGGCTCGGTGGTGGACCGCCTGGTGAGGACCATCGGCGAAGTCGCCGTCCACGTCCTGCCCTCCGGTGAGGCTGCTCCTGCTTCCGGGCCTCCCCCTGCCGCCCGCAGCCGCGAGAAGCCCGGCGGCGGCCGGTGGGGGGCGCCCGCGCATTACCTGTGGTCGCTGCTGATGGTCGCGGTGATGACTGTGCTCGGCCGCCTGCTGGTGGAGGTGATCGACCTCGGCAACATCGCGCTGCTCTATCTTATCCCGGTAATGTTCGCGGCCGCCTCCTTCTCGTTGCGCGCGGGACTTTTCGCGGGGCTGGCGTCCAGCTTGGCCTACAACTTCTTCTTCCTGCCGCCGACGGGCACGCTGACCGTCGCCAATCCCGAGAACGTAATCTCGATCCTGGTCCTGCTCGGCGTGGCGGTGGTGACCAGCCAGTTCGCCGCGGGGGTGCGGGCGCAGGCCGATCTCGCGGGCGCCAGCGCGCGGCAGAACGCAGCGCTGGCCAGTTTCTCGCGTCAGTTGACGGCGGCTGCGACGCAGGGCGAGCTGATGCAGGCGATCTGCGCCGAAGTCGCGCGCCTGCTCGATGTGCGCGCGGTGTTGTTGCTGCCTTCGCTGGGAGGGCCGGACCTCGCCGCCGCCTGGCCGCCCGAGGACCGCCTCGACCAGATCGAACTCGCCGCCGCGCAATGGGCGTTCGACAACGAGCAGCCGGCCGGGCGCGGCTCGGTGACGCTCACCGCCTCCGACTGGCTGTTCCACCCTCTGCGCGCTTCCGCAGCATCCGGGCGGGGCGTTATGGCCGTCCTCGGCATCGCACGAGAGGATGCGGGCGATCCGGTGCGCTCCGACGGCGTTCCGCTGTTGATGAGCCTTATCGACCAGGCCTCGATCGCTTTTGACCGGATGGCGCTGGAGGAGGAGAACCTCAAGGCGCAGGCCGTGGGCGAGCGCGACCGGCTACGCGCGGCGCTGCTGTCCTCCGTCAGCCACGACTTGCGCACGCCCCTCACCACGATCCTCTCGGCGGCGCAGGAGCTGAAGAAGCACCCTTCGCCCGAACTGGCCGAAACCATCGATGCCGAGGCGCAGCGGCTGAACCGCTTCGTCGCCAACCTGCTCGACATGGCGCGGGTCGAGGCGGGGGCGCTGCCGATGAAGCCGGAAGCGACCGACCTGTTCGATGCGGTGGCGAGTGCGGTTCATGATACGCGGGGTGCGCTGCAAGGGCGGCAGATCGACCTCGACATCGCGCCCGACACCCCGCTGGTGCGGCTCGATCCTGTACTGCTGCACCACTGCCTCATCAATCTGCTCGACAACGCCGGGCGCTATGGCGAACCCGGGACGCCGATCCTGGTGCGTTGCCGCCGCTCTCCCGAGGCTCTGCGATTGTCAGTGATCGACCAGGGGCCGGGCATTGCGCCGGGTCAGGAAAAGCGCGTGTTCGAGACGTTCACACGCCTTGAAGGTTCCGACCGCGTGCGCCACGGTACCGGGCTCGGCCTTGCGATCGTCAAGGGTTTCGCCGAGGCCATGGGGCTGTCGGTCGAGGCCGCCAACGCCGGGGAGCCGCTGGGCGCCTGCTTTACCATCCGTATTCCCGAGGCGCTTATCATCCGGCACCTCGCCAATGAGGACATGCCATGAAGACCCGCCACAAGGTGCTCATCGTCGATGACGAGCCGCATATCCGCCGCCTGATCCAGACGGCGCTCGGCCGTGCGGACTATGCGACGGTCGAGGCGGGCAACGCGCGAGAGACGATGGAGCGGCTGCGCGAGGAGCGCCCAGACCTCGTGCTGTTGGACCTCGGCCTGCCCGACCGCGACGGGCTGGAACTGGTGCCGCTGATCAAGAAGGAGACGGATGCGACGCTGATCATCGTCTCCGCGCGCGACGCCACGGACGAGAAGGTCGCGGCACTGGACCTCGGCGCGGACGACTACCTCACCAAGCCCTTCGACACCGATGAACTGCTGGCGCGCCTGCGCGTGGCGCTTCGGCATCGGATGGCGCGGGGCGGGGGCGTTTCGGCTGTGATTGCGGGTGACGTGTCGATCGACCTGATGGAACGGCGCATCACCAAGGCGGGCAGGGAGGTCCACCTCACGCCCAAGGAATATGCCGTGGTCGCGCAACTGGCGCAGCATCCGGGGCGCGTCATCACGCACCACCAGATCATGATGCAGGTCTGGCCATCCGAGAACGAGCGCCACGTCGAATATCTGCGCGTGCTGGTGCGGACCTTGCGGCAGAAACTGGAGGACGATCCGCAGCGCCCCCGGATCATCGGCAACGAGATCGGGGTGGGCTATCGTCTGCACGTATCGCCGGAGTAAGGAGGCTGTGGCCCCGAACCACGCTCGCAATGACGAACGAGGGGTCGTCAGATTTCCACTTGCGAGCCGAGTTCCACGACCCGGTTGGTGGGCAGGTTGAAGAATTCCATGGGCGTGGCCGCATTGCGGATCATCCATGCGAACAGCTTCTCGCGCCAGATCGCCATTCCCGGCTTGTCCGACGCGATCAGCGTCTGTCGGCTGAGGAAGTAGCTGGTGTCCATCGATCCGAACGGTGCGCCGCAGGTGGTGACCGTCTTGAGCGAGGCGGGAATGTCGACGTCTTCCAGGAAGCCGTGGCGCAGGCGCATGCGATAGAAGTTCGCGCCGTGATCGGTGATGGTGATGCGGCCATCCTCCGGCATCAGCGGGACCGCCTCGGTTACCACGGTGAGGATGACGATGCGCTCGTGCAGCACCTTGTTGTGCTTGACGTTGTGGAGCAGGGCGGGTGGCACCCCCTCGCTGGTCGAGGAAAGGAACACCGCCGTTCCCGCGACGCGGCGCACCGATCCGGCAGTGGACTTGATGAACAGGTCGAGGTCGATGGCGCCGACGGCGAGATAATGGCGCATGATCCTGCGCCCGCTCGACCAGGTGGTGAGCATCACGAAGACGATCGCGGCGACCAGCAGCGGGAACCAGCCGCCGTCGGGGATCTTCGTCGCGTTGGACAGGAAGTAGGCGCCGTCGATGATCAGGAACAGCCCGGTGACCGCGCCCGCCACCATGGGCGGCCAGCGCCAGACGCTGAAGGTGAGGACGCCCAGCATGCAGGCGGTGATCACCATCGTACCCGTCACCGCGATGCCGTAGGCCGCCGCCAGACTGCTCGACGAGCGGAATGAAAGAACCAGCAGAACGACACAGACCAGCAGCGCCCAGTTGACGATCGGGACGTAGACCTGCCCTTCCGCCGCCGCGCTCGTGTGCAGGATGCGTAGCCTCGGCAGGAAGCCGAGCTGGACCGCCTGCCGGGTGATCGAGAACGCGCCCGAGATCACCGCCTGGCTGGCGATGACGGTGGCCATCGTCGCCAGGATCACCAGCGGTAGCCGCGCCCATTCTGGGGCGAGCAGGAAGAAGGGGTTGCTCGCCGCCTCGGGACGGTCGAGCAGCAACGCGCCTTGTCCCATGTAATTGAGCATGAGACACGGCAGGGCGGCGTAGAGCCAGGCGATGCTGATGGCCTTGCGCCCGAAGTGCCCCATGTCGGCATAGAGCGCCTCCGCGCCCGTCACCGCCAGCACGACCGAGCCCAGCGCGAGGAAGGCGAGCCTGGGGTCGAGCGCGAAGAAGTGCCAGGCCCACCAGGGGTTGAGGATGCCGACGATCTCCGGATGGACGACGATGTTCGTCACCCCCAGCACCGCCAGAACCACGAAGTAGACCGCCATGACCGGCCCGAAGAACGTTCCGACCCGCTCCGTCCCGTGCTTCTGGATCAGGAACAGGCCAAGGAGGATCACGATCGCGATCGGCAGTACCAGTTCGCCCAGCGACGTCTCGACGACCGTGAGGCCCTCCACCGCTGAAAGCACCGATATGGCCGGGGTGATGATCGCGTCGCCGTAGAACAGCGCCGTCGCGATCACGCCCAGCATCGCGATCACCGGCGTCCAGCGCGTTTCGCCCAGGCTCCGGCCGATCAGCGCGAGCAGGGCCATCGAGCCGCCCTCGCCCTGGTTGTCGGCGCGCATGACGATGAAGACGTACTTGGCCGTCACGATCAACGTCATCGTCCAGAAGATCAAGGAGAGCACGCCGAAGATATGGGCATGGTCCACGACCAGCGGATGGTGTCCGACGAAGCTCTCCTTGAGCGCGTAGAGCGGCGATGTGCCGATGTCGCCGAAGACCACGCCGAGTGCTCCCAGCGCAAGCGTCGGCAGCTTGCCGTGCGGGCCGCCGCCGTGTCCGTCGGCCGGGCCGGTCTGATCGCTGCTCAAGTCATGTCCCTCGGGTTGCTTCGTCATATGCCCATGCCACACAAGCGCGTTTGATCTCCATATGGGCAAAGTACCCAAGGCATATGATCGGCATATGATTTGCGCTTTTTCCGCATGAGTGCCCCCTTTTCGATCCTATGCAATCTCAACGCCGTGCGTCGGGTTCCACTCTCGAATTACTATGCGGAGATGCGTAGTTGAGACGCCTCCTGAAGGGAGGTGACGTATGGTCCGTTGGCATGAAACTCTGGCGGCACAGATCGGGTTGCGCGTCGGCGGTCTTGCCATCCTGTCGCTGGCATGGATGGTAGGGCATGCCCTCTACGATCGGGTGCATGCGCACCCGCCGTCACCGGCAAGCGCGGCCGAACTTGGCCTGTGCGCGATCTTCGTCGTGCTGCTCGTCATCGGCAATGCGCTAATGGTCGTGGGGCCTGGCCTGTGGAAGCAGGTGTCGGTGCCGGGATGCTGGTCCGCCGCCCTTGTCGAGGCGAGGCAATTCGACGTACTACTGTATCGCGATACCCCTTCTGCGGGCACGGGCATGTTGCCGTGCAGGGGTGGGGCATCTCCCGATGGGTTTTCGGGAAATAGATTGGCATAATGATATTACTATGCATCTCCGCTTTTTCCGATCTCGATATAAAACGTAGATACAGTCTACTTGACCGTCCTCGAATCGCTCCGCCCGGTAGGGGTGGAACACTCAAGAGGACAGAATGAAAACTATTGCCAAGATCGCCTTCATGCTTGCAGGCCTTGCTCTGCCGGGCGCTGCCCGGGCGCAGCAGGTTGAAGCTGCGAACCCGGCGACCTCGCCGCTCACCCTGTCCGGGTCGGCGACGGTCACCTCCGACTACCGCTTTCGGGGCGTCTCGCAGTCCGACAGGGAGATGGCCGTGCAAGGCGGCTTCACCCTAAGCCACGAGAGTGGCCTTTACGTCGGCACATGGGCGTCCAACCTGGCGGGCTGGGGCACCTTCGGAGGCTCCAACATGGAGCTCGACCTGATCGCCGGCTACAAGGCGCGAGTTGCCGGCAATGCCACGCTGGACGTCGGCCTGACCTGGTACATGTACCCTGGTGGTTCCGACGATACCGACTTTGCCGAACCCTATGTCAAACTCTCGGGTACGACGGGTCCGGCCACGCTGACGGCCGGCGTCGCCTATGCGCCCGGACAGTATGCGCTGGCCAACGTCTCCAACGCTCCGGACAGTCGTGGCCAGAAGGAGGACAATCTCTATCTGTGGGGCGACGGTGCCCTTGCCATCGGGGGCACGCCGATAACTGCGAAGGCGCACCTCGGCTATTCGGACGGCAATCCCGGCCTCGGCCCCAACGGCACCAGCGTGGCGCCGACCGGTACGTACTGGGATTGGTCGCTCGGCCTCGATGCGACCTGGCGCAATGTCACTTTCAACATTTCCTATGTCGATACCGACATCGCCGCGTCCGAGGCCGCACGCCTGCAGCCCAACTTCAGCAAAGGGGAGGACGGGCGGGGCTCCATCGCCGGTGCCGCCGCCATCGCGTCGCTGACGGCAGCATTCTGACACCTGCATCATGACCCCGGTGAAGGGTGCGGCCGTCCCGGGCGGCCGAGCCCTTCCCGGCCTCGCGCCGTGGCGCCCGCAAATTGTATCGTGCGCCCTTCATGTCATTTCGAACAAGGCCCGCGCTGCGTGTGCGTCCCGAGGCTTGCCGAAGTAATATCCCTGGATCTTCCGGCAGCCGAGAGTGCGCACGAAGTCGACCTCCTTCCGGGTTTCCACCCCTTCGGCAGTAGTGGCCATGCCGAGACTGTCGGCCATGGTGACCACCGCCTGCAGGATAGCGAGGCATTCCCTGCTTCCGCCCGCCGCACCCTGAACGAATGATCGGTCCAGTTTGATGGCCGAAAACCGTATCCTGCGCAGGTAGCCGAGCGACGAATAGCCGGTTCCGAAGTCGTCGAGCGCCACGGTACAGCCAAGCGACATGACGTGTTCCAGCGCCGCACAGGCTCGTGTGGCATCGCTCAGGAAGATGCTTTCGGTGACCTCGATCTCGAGGCGTTCTGCGGCAAGGCCGCTCGCTGCCAGGGCACTGCCGACACTGGCGACGAAGTTTGCATCCAGCAATTGTTCTCCCGATACGTTGACGGCGATGCGCACGTCGCCGCGCCAGTTCGCCGCCTCCTTGCAGGCTTCGTGCAGCACCCACTCGCCGATCGGCACGATGAGGCGCGTCTCCTCCGCCAGGGGGATGAACCTTTCCGGACTGACGGCGCCATGCTCGGTACTCTGCCAGCGCAGCAGGGCTTCGAAGCCGACGATCGCTTCAGACCTTGCATCGACGACCGGCTGGAAGGCGAGGTGAAGTTCGCCGCGCTTCATGGCGCGTCTCAGAGCGATCTCCAGCTTGCGACGTTCCTCCGCCTGCGCATGCAAGCCGCGTTCGTAGCGGCAGTGGGAATTGTCGCGGGCCTCCTTGGCGCGGTAAAGGGCGAGACCGGCATTGCGCATGATCGTCTCGGCGGTGGAGCCGTCCTGGGGGCCGATCGACCAGCCGATCGACGCCCCCACGAACACCGTATGCTGATTGATCTCGTAAGGCTGGATGAGGCGGTCCGTGATCCGTCGAACGAGGAGCCTCACTCGGTCGAGGTCGGATGCCCCGGGAATTATCACCGCGAAGGCATTGCCGCTGAAGCGGCCGCACAGATCGGTGTCCGCGATCTGCTCCCGCAGCCTTTCGGCGATGCGCACGAGCAAGGCGTCTCCAACATCGTGGCCGAGCGTGTCGTTCACGGCCTTGAAGCGATCGACATCGATCATCAGGAACGCGCAGGTGTTGCGCGGCTCTTGCGCGGCGCGATTGAGCGCCGATACCAGCACCTCGGTGAGCCTGGCTCGATTGGGTAACCCCGTGAGCGCGTCGTAGTGCGCCATCCGGGTCATCCGTTCGAGGCTTTCGCGACTTTCGGTTACGTCGCGCCCGGTGCCGCGATAGCCGACGAAGCTGTCCTCGCGATGGTACGGTCGGCCTGACAGTTCCCACCATCGTGCCTGGCCGTCGACGACCACCCGAACCGCGAAATTGCAAAGGTCCTCACGGCGTTTCATGCGCTCGGTGAGTTCGCAGGGTGCGTCTCCGGAACTTGTTCCCCCGATCAGCCGACGGAGCGAGACGCCCTCGATTTGGGAAGATCGGCGGCCGGCAGCGAGAGCGAAGGGGGCGGATACCCGATGCAGATGCAGCGCTGCATCGGTTTGCCAGTGCCAGTGCGCGGCACTCGGCCCCAACTCGCACGGCGATTCCAAGGCCGTGCCGGTATCGGGCATCGTTGGCGCATCGCCCTCTCTGGCGGATCCGGATGAGCGCTTTCGCTCGACGATCGCGGCGGACGTGATCGCGACAAACAGCAGTGCATTCGTCGCCATGCCCGGATCGGCCGCGAACAGGAACCAGCCCCCGCCGGAGATGCCCAGAAGGACGGAGAAGACGAGGGCAGTTCCCGGCATGCCGCTCGCACGAAAGACCGATCCGGCCATCAGGAGGGCGAGTACGGCCCACAATCGTATCGCCGTTTCCGCGCCGACCTGGGAGCCGAACGCCCACAAGGGAAATGCCCAAGCCAAAGCCGACAGCGCAGCACCGACGTACAGCGGCAGTAAGCTTGGAGGTGTTCGATCATGCGTGCTCTGCTCCGTGCGGCAGCAGTAGAACTGAGTCAGCGCGATCGTGGCCAGCCATGCGATGATGGTTGTCGGCGCGACTTTTCCTGATAGCAGAATAGCCGTGGCTGCCGCTGCGAAAACATGGACGGTCGCGTGCCGGATGATCGGTGCCGAGCCTGTCGAACGGCGTGGGGGTGCAGACCAGGCCGATCCTTCGACGAGGGGGGACGACAAGCTTGCCGTAATCATCAGGGGTGAATCCTTGGGCAGCATCTTGCTTGCGTCAGGCCTCTCTCTCTTCCCTTCCAGGCGATAAGGCTGTAAAAGTTAGCGGTCCGTAAATGTCTGTGGGCATGATGAAATCGCATGTACTGCGGGTATGGGTCTCAAAGGGCTGCGGAGGGATGATCGGCGGTTTTTCAGTCTTCGTAACCTGACGCGGCGGGCATTCGGGTCCTGTATTGCAACCGATCCGACGCTACCGTTTTGATGGCCTCGTAATACTTCTTCATGCTCTCGCCTGCATCGTTTGCGTAACAATCGGGCCAGTTTTCCCGGTGTCCGGCCCGCATTGCGCAGATGGCGGGCGGCATCCCGCCGAGCGACGGTTGCCCGCCAACTCGCCTTGCGTGGCCGATACCCTCGGAGCGGCTGCGATTGGACGTGAACGATCGGGATGGCTTCGTAACCTGCTTGCGCGGCAACTTGCTCCGTGCAGCAAGCTAAATCAGGCAACCGAGGATCATGAGGGCAATTCCCGAGAACGCGCGCGGCGGCGCGACGCGCAGGTCCCGATGCTCCGGAGCAATCCGGGGTGCGCTGCTTGTCGTCGGTGCGGCCCTGACACTCGCGGCTCCGTCTGCCCTGGCGCAGGGTTCGACGGTACTCAACCAGTCCCCGACCATCGACCGCGACAGGCTGGACCGACAGGACCCCGCGATCCCGCGCGCCGCGCTGCCGGCGGAACTACCCTCCGCAGCCGTGAGCGTGGACACTGCCGCTCCCTCCGTCGCGTTGAAGGAGGTCCGCTACGTCGGAGCTACTCTCGATCGCAGGATACTCGACGCGGCGACTGGCCCCTTCATCGGCGGCCCGCTTGATCGGGGTACGCTGCAGAAACTGGCGAACGCGGTCAGTGCCGCTTACGCGACCAGCGACATAGCGTTCTATGCGGTGAGCGTTCCCGCGCAGTCGGCGGCCGATGGCGTGCTCACGGTGCGCGTGCTTGAAGGGCGCATCGTGCAATATGCCCTGGCGGGCGAAACCAGCAGCACGCCGAAGCGGCTCATCGATGCCCATATAAAGCGCCTCATGCGGGACACGCCGACGCACAAGTCCACGATCGAGCGCACGCTGTCCCTGTTGCGGGATATTCCCGGCCAGACTGTGCAGGCCAAACTGCGCGGTACGGCGACGCCGGGCGAACTCGCGCTGGATCTGGATGTGCATCGCAAGCAGGTCGAGATTACCGTCAATCTCAACAACCGTGGCGTCTTCAACGTGACCACCGGTGCCCAGGCGCAGGTCGGGGTGGCATTCAACGGGCTGCTCCGGGAAGGGGATAGCACGCGCTTGTCGGGCTACGTTCCCCTTCAGCCACACCGCTACCAATTCTATTCGGCAAGCCACCAGACCCCGATCGGATCGAGCGGCACGACAGTGGGCCTGACCGGGGCTTACGTGCGCACCCGGACACGTGACCTCGACATATTGGGAGAGGCCAAGCAGCTGGGCATCGTCGTCAGTCATCCACTGATCCGCAGCTATCGGCGCAACCTGACGCTTACGGCTTCGCTGGATGGGACGAACAGCGACAACTATTACTTGGACACGGCCTTCGGCGGTTTTCGCACTCGTGCCGCGCGTCTCGGTGCAAGCTGGTCGGCGATCAGGGCGACGAGCGGCTACGGGGTCTCGATTTCTCTCAGTCACGGTCTCGGCGGACTGGGGGCGCAGCCGATCGAAGGGTATTCGCGGGCGGCGTTTCGCAAGGCGAACCTTCAGGCGACTTTCGTGAAGGAACTCGATCCCAGACTGGCCGCCAAGGTCAGCCTGCGAGGGCAATACAGTCCCGATCGCCTGCCGACGACCGAACGTGTCGTCCTGGGCGGCGAAGGAGCGGGCCTTGCCTATCGTGACGGGTTCCTGACTGCCGACAAGGCCCTGTCGGGAGGCGCCGAACTGTCGTGGCGCGTGTTGGGCGGCAAGTCGAGCGTGAGAGCGCTAACAATTTTCGTATATGCCGATGGTGCCCTCGCGCACACGCGGGCACGTGCGGCCTATGGGCTGGCTGGTCAGGACTACTCGCTTGCGTCTGCAGGTGGGGGGGTGCGAGTCACGCCCCTCAAGGGTTGGACGGCGACCGGGCAAATCGCAGTCCCCGTCAAGAAGCCGTTCGACGGGATGAGCAACAAGGCGCGGTTCTTCTTCAGCGTCTCGCGCACGCTCTGATTTCCCGGCTTTGCGTATACGCAAAAATTGCGAACAATCGGAAGATAGGGTGCTTCATGCAGAATGTTTGGGAGGCTTGGCCGGGCGCATTGTCGCCTGCCGAGTGCGACAAAATCCTGTCGCGCGCGAGAAAGTATTCCGAGGCCAACGCAACAATTGGATTTTCCGACACCTTGCGGAGTGACCTGGGCTATCGCAGTTCGACGATCCGATGGCTGGATGTCGTGCAAGAGCGTGACATCGTGGCGCGGCTCATGAATTTCGTGCGCTCGTCCAACCGCACCAATTTCGGTGCCGACATAGACGCGCCTTACGAAATCCAATTCACCGAGTATCGCGCTACCAACAACGGGCACTAAGACTGGCATCAGGATGTCTGGTTGGAATCGCCGCGTCCTTACGCGCGCAAGCTGTCGGTGGTGGTACAGCTGTCGGCGCCGGACGAATACAAGGGCGGCGAGTTCGAATTCTTCGGCATACAGAGCCCCGGCGACACATTCGCGGGCCGGGGGAGCGTCCTGATCTTCCCCTCCTTCCTGCAGCACCGGGTTCTGCCCGTGACTGAAGGGCTCCGCCGGAGCCTTGTAACCTGGGTCGAAGGCCCGAACTGGCGTTGATGGACCGGGCGGCACGACTGGCGCCGATTTGGTCCCTTTCCCGACTGGCTGCGGCAAAGCCTCGTAAAAAGACCTTCGGGCAGGAAGCCGGAAGTCGGATGGTATGGGCGATGCCGTAAATACCCCGCAAAGTCCGGTGCAGAATGTGGGACAGGCGATGTCAGGGCGCACTTTGGGATGGCCCCGCAGCGAAGGCAGTTCGGCTGGCCATGATACCCCACCAACCTAAAATCATGTGGAAAGCGCAAGGCAGTCAGGGTCTTGCGGCAAAGGCGGAGGAAATGAACTTGCGGCATCCCAACCCCGAATGGACGAAGCGCCTTGCAACCGGCCTCGTAGCCTGTGTCGTCGTGATCGGCACGTATTCCGCTCCTGCTGTCGCGCAGACTTACGAGGCCGACGGCGCCACGCCTGGCCAGGTGGCCGTGGGCCGGGCGCTCGATGCGGTCGCGCCTTCGGCGGCGAGCGGTTACGCGGACATTCTCAATGCGATCGATGCATTGCCCGACGCCGCCGCGCGGGCCGGGGCACTTGGGCAGCTTGGAGCAGCGCCCTATCGTTTAATGCCACGGCTTTCGATCCAGTCTATGGACGCGACCGACCGTGAGATTCGCGGCTATCTGGCACAGCGCCGTGAACTGGCGCTGGATGCATCGCCGGGCGTACCGGCAAGCGGTGACCGAACGATCAATGTGATGGTGAGCTATGGGCTCAAGCAAGGGGACTATCACGCAAGGCCGGATCGGCCCCGCGCCAACTTCGACAGTCGCTCGATCCGGGCGGGCTTCGATATTTCGCCGGTGCCGGGCCTGATCCTGGGAACGTCGATCGGCATCGATGGCATCGACGCGAACCTGGATCGCAGTCAGCGGCCGCGCAGCACGCTGTTCAACGCCGGCGTCACGCCTTACGCCAGTTATACCAATGGGCGCTATTACGTGGATGCCACGGCGGGATATACGCGCAGCTGGTATCAGCTGAAGCGGCAGGTCAGTTTCACGGGTTTCAATGACCGGCTGCAGTCCGGGCCGAATGGTGATAACGCCGCGGCTTCGGTAGAAGCTGGTGGTATCGTCAAGCTCGGCGTCCTTCGGGCGCAACCTTTCGCCGGGCTTCATTACCGTTATGCCGATCTCGGCGGGTTCGTCGAAAGTGGCGGGGCGGCAGCGCTGGCCGTGGCCAAATTCAAGACGGAATCGGTGCGCAGCAGCCTGGGCCTGCGCGCGTCCGCGTCGCTACGCCAGGGGGCGTGGACCTTGCGGCCCAGTGTCGAGGCGCAATGGCAACGCGAACTGCGGTCGCGTCCGGAGAGCCGGATCGAGGCGATCTTCCTGCAGGGCGGTACGCCGATCTTCACGCTGCCTTCCACCCGCTACGATCGCGATGGTGCGATCATCGGCGCCGGAATCAGCGCGGTGCATAGCGAGCGGACGGCGCTGCGCCTGTCCTATTCCGGTGAATTCGCCAATGACCGGCGCATTCACGGCTTCGCGGTTACGGCCAGTCATCGTTTTTGAAACTACGCTCTTTTCGCAAGGAAATAGAGCCGATCCGAACCTAGTTCGCTGGGCGGCGGAGCCATTCCTTTCGCTATGTTCGGCCCGGGTTCGGTCCAGACGGATCATGGCAGAGAAGGGGACGCACTGTGGGGAGCTTTGTTCGCGATATATTGGCCACGCTGTCCTATGAACCGGAGCCGGCGGAAGCGCTGCGTTTCGAGAGCGAAGAGATTGCGCGCCTCGACCAGCGGCTGGCCGGTGTGGCGCAGGGGGGCTCCAGAGGGCGGACGGCGATTTCGATCCGTCCATCCGACTGTTCTGTATGGGACGGAAACCCGCGTGATGTGCCCGGTCTCTCCGCAGAGAGTTGCCGATCGCTCATAGAATCGATCGCGCAGGAGGACGGGAACCGCATTCCGGTACTGGTACGTCATAACGCTCCGGGCTCGGACTGTCCTTACGAACTGCTGGTCGGCAGTCGGCGCCGGTTCTGCGTAGACTGGCTGAATCACAACGGCCGTCCGGAAATCCGCCTCAATGCGATGATCGTCGACCTGAGCGACGAGGAGGCCTTCCGCCTTGCTGACATCGAGAATCGCGAGCGGCAGGACATCACCGAACTCGATCGTGCGCGCAGTTATCAAAGTGCTGTCGATCGCTTCTACGGCGGTGTCCAGTCGCGCATGGCGGAGGCGCTGAATCTCTCCAACAGCCAGCTCAGCCGCCTGCTGTCTCTGGCGCAGATGCCAGACGAGGTGGTCGATGCCTTCGCCACGCGCGAGGAGCTGCGCGTGCGTCATTCCGAAGTGCTCACCCCACTGCTGCGTCGTGGCGAGCAGCGCGAGCGTGTACTGGTCGCCGCTCGGGTCATCGGTCAGGAGCAACAGCGTTTCGCTGCAGCAGGCGAGAAAATGATCACCGCCGCTACGGTGCTGTCCCGCCTGAAGCATGCAGCTGGAGAGGGTGGGGCTTCGCAGGGCAACGAGACCGTTTTGCTGATGGGCGACGCACGGGTCGGGCGCGTCCGTTCCGTCAGGGAAGGGCTTTCGGTGGAGCTGACGCTGACGGCCGAAACCGATCTCGAGCAACTGCTTGCGGTTGTTCGCGAGGCCGTTCTGGATAGCCGCGCGCGAATCGCTCTTGAGGTCGACGCCGCCGCGGATTGAATTATGGCGGCATCGCATCTGCGCTGAGGCAGATGCGGATATAAATAACCTTCATTCCGGTTGCTTCTTTCGGCCCGCGCGCAGACGAGGTTTTGCACGCGGGCCTTTGCTTTTCCTGGGTTCTTTCCAGATCCGGGCACTGGCTGAAGCGTTGGTGCGGACCTTGCAGGTCGTTTTCCGCGCCATCCCGTATGGTTTGCGAAACGCCCCGAATGATTTGCTGGCTACTGCTTCCCTCCTCGTGCCGGGGCGGCTTCTTCTGGACGCGATGTCTTTCCCGACAGTGCCTTAGCCTTTTCGGACTGGGCATTTTATGGAGGACAACAGGATGCCGCGTAGCAAGCAGCGCACATCGACGCGCAAATCGACTAGGCACATATTGCTGTGTGCCAGCGCCATTCCCCTTCTTCTGCTCGGAGCCTGCGCCGATGGCGTCGGGTTCCGCGTCGGTGCCGGCGGCGGTGGTACGCCTTCCGGCCCTAGCGGACCTACCGGTCCGAGTGATCCGTCTGGTCCGACTGGCCCTGGCGGTCCGACTGGCCCTGGTGGTCCGACTGGCCCTGGCGGTCCGACTGGCCCTGGCGGTCCGACTGGCCCTGGTGGTCCGACTGGCCCTGGTGGTCCGACTGGCCCTGGTGGTCCGACTGGCCCTGGTG